>PXDE01000617.1 GCA_003566475.1 PVC group bacterium
GCTCATTCGGACTGACGATCGTCAGTCCAAATGAACATGGTCGCCGGGCAACCCCGGCCTACCGCTCCAGCCCGATCTCGATCACCATCACCCCGTATCCCTCGGGCACCCGGTGGAGGGTGCGGGGGAACAGGCGGGCCAGCTCGGCGGGCATGGGCGCCTCGGCGTCGGGGGCGGGCATCGCCGGCACCTCGACCTGCATGATCTGGGCCGCGTCGCGGAAGTCGATCTTCGTTCCCCTCACCCCGCCCGGATAGACCACGCGGGCCTCGCCGATCCGCATCGGCCGCTCCCAGCGGACGAGATGCGCGGCCGCGTCGCCCGCCGGGGCGGCCAGCAGCATCCGCGCCCCGCCGCCGTCGGGCAGATCGGCCACCGCCGCCAGCGACGGCCCCACCCGCTTCCGGTCGAACGTGATCCGCCCCGCCCCCAGCACGCCGTTCAGCTCCAGCTCCACCAGACGGTTCTCATCCGGATCCGGGTAGAGCATCAGCCAGGCCGCGTCCGCCGACCGGAACAGGTCGGCGGGGATCGCCACCTGGACCCAGGCCCCCTGGGGGATCTCGATCCGGGCCTGGTTCCGCAGACTCCCCGCCCGGAACCGCACCGGGGCGGACAGGGAACGGGCGGTCCGGGAGGGGCCGGCCGTCCCGGAACCCGCCGCCTCGGCCCGGGCCCGCACGGTGAGGATGACCGCCTCCGCCCGGGCCAGCTCCATCGAGTTCCAGAACATCCGCACCCCCTGGGCGGGCGCGCCCGGATCCAGCCGCACCACGTCGCTGGTGGCGAACCACGGGGGCACGCTGCGGACCTCCACGGTCTGCCGGTGGCGGGCCGCGTCCCCGGCCGCCCAGGCCGGGAGCGCATCCCGCGTGGCCTCCCGCCGGACATGGCCATGCCCGCCCCCGGTCGCCCCCGACCAGCCGGAGTCCCGGTCCGGCGTCAGCAGCGGCGCGTAGCGCCAGTCCGGCGGCAGGGGGCCCTGGATCACCCGGAAGCCGCCCGTCCGCACGGCGGGCAGCGGGGGCGACGGCGGCACCGGACGCACCGCCCGCGCGGGCCCCGGGGCCGGCCTCCCCTCCGGCCACAGCCGGATCTCGTGCGCGCCCCGCAGCCGCAGCCGGGTCCGGACCATGCCCCAGGCCGGATCCTCCGCCGGATCGGGCCCGTCCCCCGCCGGAACCCCGCCCTCCGCCTCCCAGGGGCCGGGCGCCCGGGCCGGATCCCCCCGTTCGTCCAGGCCCGCCATGGCCACGTCCCGGAACACCTCCTCGTCCTCCCGCGTGATCGGATCCGTGCGCCAGGCCCCCAGGACGGCCGTGCCCACGCGGCCCCGGGTCGGACCCGTCCACGGCACCGGGACCGTCAGATCCACCTCGCGGGGCTGATCGTACCCGCCCGACACGACGATCACCGTCACCAGATCCGGTGCCGTCAGCGCCCCCGCCCAGTGCGTGCCCCCGATGGCCAGCTCCGCCCCCAGCCCCACCGGGGTCAGGTTCACCGGCAGCCGCTCCGCCCGGCCCTCGGCCAGGGCGAACAGCGGGCGGACCGCCTCCCAGCCCTCCCCGGGACGTCCGTCCAGGCCGGGGAACAGCGGCCCGCCGGGCTCGCTCGTGCCCATCGCCATCACCTGCCCCCCGGCCATCCACCAGCTCGCGGCCGTCTCCGCCAGCATGCGGGCGGTGCGCCGCTGGTGCGGCGGGTCGTTCACCACCGTGGGGTACCCCACCCGCATGCCCGCGCGGTCCAGACCCGGCCCCGTCCGCCCCGCCGCGTACCGGGCCCGGCGGATGTCCCCGGCCACCCGGTCGGCCCGGCGCCCGAAATAGTCGGCCATATGCCGCACCATCAGCCCCTCGTCCTCCGGCCAGGTTCCCGCCTCACCTGGCCGCCCGTACCGGTAGATCCGCGCCCCCGCCACGCTCTCGCGGAGCCAGTGCGCCTGCGGGTCGCCCGGCCGTCCGCTCAGCACCCACAGCCCCACCTCGCCTCCGTGCCGGCGGGCGAACACCGTCCAGTCCGGCTCCGACCCGAACCCGCCCCGCGTCGATACCCAGGGCAGCATGCCCCGCCGCAGCGTCTCCCGAAGCCCCCCCAGCCAGGCCACCTCCGCCTCCCGCGCCTTCTCACCGTACCATTCTGTCTCCGGGCGCCCCTTGACCCGGAACGCATCCACCGCCTCCGCCCAGTCCCGGGGCGCCCGGGCGGGCGGGGGAGGGGACGCCACGCCGACGATGCCCTGGGGATGCGGCAGGCTCAGCACGTTCGCCCCGATGCCCGCCGCCGTGTCCGACCCCATCCATTCCGCCCCCAGGAACGCCGCCCCGAAGGCCGGTCCGGGGCGCAGCCGTTCGATCCGCACCGCGTCGAACCCCAGCGGCTCCTGCCCCCGGTTCTCGAAGGCCAGGAAGTCCCGCGCCCCCTCGATCCGGAAGCCCGGGATCCAGGCCTCGATCACCGCCGACCCGTCCACCAGCCAGCGGTGCCACACCTCGTCCCCGTTCACCTCGATGCGGAGCTGCCGCTGCCGGAGGTCGGTGCCCGTCTCCCGGTCCTCGCGGCGCATCGAGTTCACCCCCACCGTCAGCCGCAGCGCCGCCCGGGGCAGGCCGTCGAACGGCACCACCATGACCTGCCCGGGCCGCAGCGTCTGGGGGAAGGCCTCCCGGCCCCGCACCGTGAACACCGGCTCCTCCGCCTCCCGCACCCGGTATTGCGCGGGATCCAGCGGCGCCCGTCCGTCCGCCGGCACCCCGTTGAACCGCCCCACCTCCCAGACCGCGCCCGGATCCCCGCCCGGAGCCGCCGAGGCCACGGCCCACGCCAGAACCGCCGCCGCCATGGCCTGTCCCTTCATGCCCTTCCGCCTCCCGACGCCTCCGCGTCCATGCTCAAAAAAAAAAATAGTATTCGATAACCCACTTGACGTTCAAGCCCCATCTCCGTACTCTCGCGCCATTCAAAGCTAGCCCGAACCCGCCCGGAGCACCATGCTGCCGATGTCCGGACCGAGCCGCCTGCCCCATGCGTGCGCGACACGATTCGTCGCACGCCGACGGATCCCCGCAGGGTGCGGCGGGCACGTCGCGGGCCTCGCGCGATCCCCCGGGATGGAAGACCTCCCGGTGTGCGGGCCGCCCAGGAGGGCGAATCCCGCCCCAGGCGGGATGAGCCGCGAGCGAGGGAAGACCAGGGTCCGTTCCTGGCCGGCGCCTGGCTCGTCTCAGGAACCCGGGCATGGCCTGTCCTCGCTCCGGCTCGGCGGGAGCCTCGCCCTCCCGGCCCGCCTCTCTCCCCGGCCCGGCCCCGGTAGTCCGCTGTCTGTGACAGCGGACCGCGCGTGGAACGTGCCTGATCCGGAGCAAGCATGACCATGGGCCTGACCTTCCCCCCGCCAGGCACGGAACACGCGCCCTCGCTTTCGCAGAAAGCGAGGTACGGGCTGCCCCGTTCGACATTCGTCATTCTTCGGTTCCGCGGCTCCCCGCGCCGACTCCCGGAGCCGCGAGAGGCGATCGCGAACGACGACCGCAACGCGCGACCGGGTTCGATGTTCGATGTTGGACGTCCGATGTTCGATGTTCCCCGCATCTCGTATCCCGCATCCTGCTCCGAGACACCCATGCACGCAGTCACCCACAACCCACTGCTCGCCAACAGGATGTCCCCGACGTGGCACGGCGCTTCCAGCCCGTGCCCGTGCGAGGCCGGATCCCGGAACGACCATGGCTGGACGAAGCGCTCCTCATGGCCGGGTCGGGAACAAACCTCGCTCGGCTCCGGGCTAGAAGCCCGGGCCACGGGGGGTACCGGCCCGCATCCCGCAACCCGTATCCCGCAACCCGTATCCCGCATCGCGTATCCCGCATCCCGCATCCCTCATCGCCCCTCTGATCACTGATCACCAACCACCCTCGCCGCCATGAAGCCCCTCGGCCCCTCCGCCTTCCTTCTCTCCGCCCTCCTCCTTCACCCTTCCCCCTTCACCCTTCTCCCTTCCTCCTCCGCCGCCGCGGCGGAGCCCCCCCCTCCGGCCCCGCCCGTCCTGCTCCACCGGGCCACCCCCGCGCCCCCCGCCGTGGCCCGGGCGGCCGAGACGCTGGCCGCGCCTCCGGGCCCCGCCCCGGCCCGTCAGGCCGAACAGACCCTCGAACGGCTGGCCCGCGACCGCGATCCGGTCACCCGGGCCGCCGCCTCGGCCGCCCTCGCCGCCTGGCGGAGGCGCGACGGCCGGGCCGAGCCCGCCGCCGCCGCCGTCCGCGACTGGGCCGACCTCGACCGCGCCAACCTCGAATCGCCCCGGATCGAGCCCTTCCTCCAGGCCGCCCTCTCCGAGGCCGCCCAGGGCCGGGCCGTGGGCGCCCTGCGGCGGCTCGACTACGCCCGCGAGCACGCGAAGGGCCTCGAGGCCGCCCTCGTCCGCCTCGCCTACGCCGAGCTGGCCGACCTCACCCCCGATCACCCCAAGGCCATGGAATGGCTGCGCGAGGCCCGCGGACTGGGCCGGGCCTGGGCCCGGCCCCGCGGCGTGTCCGAGACCGACCGCCCCGAACGGCCCCAGGGCTGGGAGCGCTGGTCCGGGATCGAGCGATGGATCGGATCCCGGCTCATCGACCTCGAGTTCCGCATCCTCACCGACCGCCTGGGCGAGGACTATGTGCTCTACCGCATGGCCGAACAGGCCCGGAAGGCCGCCGACCCGAGGGCGGGCGACTTCACCGACACCTCGCGCATCTACCCCGGCCCGAACGCCGGCCGCGATCCCCCCGCCTCCGAGGCCGACCTCGAACGCGCGGTGGCCCTCTACGACCGGATCCTGGAGGAGGCCGAGGGGACGGTGTTCGCCGAGGCGGCCGCCCTGTACCGGGCCATGTGCCTGGCCCATCTGGGGAAGACCCGGGAGGCCATCCGCGACCTCGAGGCCTTCGTGGCCCGCGAGCCGCTGGGGCTGTACCGGGGCGAGGCTCTGCAGGTGCTGGGCGACCTCCACTTCCAGGCCCTGTGGGAGCCCCAGCGGGCGGCCCACTACTACACGCGGGCCCTCGAATGGTGCGGCCAGGTCCGGAACCTGCGCGAGGGGGCGCGGCTCTACGCGGTGCCCGAGAAGGCGGCCCGCGAGGCCGCCCCGCCCGCCGAATGGCAGCGCATGGACGCGGGCGGGGTCATCCGGCCCCGGGCCATCCCCGAGGGGGCGGTCATCAACCGGACCACCGCCCCCTGGTACCTCGACCGGCTCCAGGCCGGGCTCGAGCTGCGGGCCGGGTTCCTGCGCTCGCTCCACGGCGACTGGGACGGGGCGCTGACCCACTGGCGCCGGGTGGCCCGGCACGACCCCCTGCTCGACCGGGCCCAGCGGCAGCGGTACTTCAACACCCTGCACCGCCTCGAGGGCTGCGCGGGCAAGCGGATGTACATCGGCGACGCCGAGGACAACCGGGGCGTGCCCGAGCGCGTGCGCCCGGCCATCTGGTGGGCCGACTTCCTGTTCATGACCGAGCAGTTCCAGGCCGCCGACTCCCTGTTCCGGCGGCTCTACGACACCGCGGCCGAGAAGAACGACGCC
>PXDE01000323.1 GCA_003566475.1 PVC group bacterium
CCTACCGTGCGCGGAAGGACCACCTGTCCACCGGCTTCCTGGGGGTCAACCATCTGCTTCCCGCGCTCACCGAGGCCGGTCACGCGGATCTGGCCCACCAGCTCCTGCTGACCGAGGACTACCCGTCCTGGCTGTTCCCGGTGACTCTAGGCGCGACCACCATGTGGGAGCGATGGGATAGCTGGCATCCGGAGAAGGGGTTCAGTGATTCGGGGATGAACTCGTTCAATCACTATGCGTACGGCGCCATCGGCCAGTGGTTGATCGAGCAGGTGGCGGGGCTCCGCGGCGACGACAGCCCGGATGGCGTGGGCTACCGCCGGATCCATGTGCGGCCGACCTGGGGGGCGCTCGACCACCCCAAGGCCATCACCCGGGCCGAAGCCCGCATTGCGACTCCGCGCGGGCCGGCGGCCTCGGCCTGGAGGATCGAGAACGGCGAGGCGCTGCTGGAGGTCACCGTCCCTCCGGACGCTGAGGCCGAGGTGCGGATATCCTGCGCCGCCGAGAACGCGGCGAGGGTGACCGCCGGGCCAACGGACGGCATCGCGACCTCGTGGGCGGACGGCGAATTTCGGGCCCGCGCCAGCTCGGGCCACTGGGCGTTCCGGATCCCGGTCCAGATGGAGATTCCGTGAAGAGGAACCGCGAATGGACCCTACTCCGTGCAGCCGCTTCGTAGGGCAAGCAGCGAATGGGGAGGGGGAGCTGCCGCAAAGAACGCAGAGAGCGCAAAGGATCCGTGGGGAGGATGGCCACCCTACTTCGCCAAGGCGCTGCGTAGGGCAGGCGAAGAGTGGCAAGTGCGGGGGTGGCCAGGACGGTCAAGGCGATCTGCCGCGTGCGGACGATGCCCGGACCTCCCTCTTGTAGCGGCCGCTCGCCCGAGTCTTCGAGGAAGAGCGGCTCCGGCCGGGGGACGAGGGAGGTTGCGACGCCGGGAACGGATCACGAATGGATCCGGCGCGGCCACCGGCGGAAACCGAACGAACCACAGAGGTCCGCGTCCATTGGCGTTCATTCGCGGTTCAGACGTGACTGGTGGCTGAATCGCTTCGGTCTTGGGGCCGGCGTCGTCCAAGGTCTGGACAGGTTCGTCCAAGGTCTGGACGGTGGCCAGGGACCGAGGGACGCGTTCCCATTCGTGGACCGGTGGCGTTCCTCTTGCGGCCGCGCCCTTTCCACCTTCGCCAAGCTTCGGCGCGACACGGGCGGGCGCAGCCACGGAAGGTGCGTGAAGCTCCGGGCACGCGCGATTCCGTGTCGGTTGCACTGGCGTCCGAATCCTGGGCGGATTCGGATGCGGCGGAGGCATGGGGGGTGCCGCTCCGCCTACCCCCATTGCCTGTCATGGGCAGCTCGGACACGTAACCTGACGATCGTGCGTTTACGTGTCCGAACGTTGGCCTCCGGCCGGCATCGGCTTGCTTGAACGCGCACCTGTCTTCGCCTGAATTGTAGGTGTTTCGCTCTTTCGGCGCCCGTGCGTGGATTGGAACGCCTCGGACACGTAAGCTGACGATCGTACGTTTACGTGTCCGAGCATGACGCGGGGGATGCGCGGGAGGAGGGGGAGGCCGGGTCAGCCGAACAGGCGCTCGGCGTTGGCGGCGGTGAGGGCGGCGGTGGCTTCGGGGGAGAGGTTCCAGAGGTCGGCGAGGCAGGCGACGACATGCGCCGTGTGGGCGGGCTCGTTGGGCTTGCCCCGAAAGGGGACCGGGGCGAGGTAGGGGGCGTCGGTCTCCACCAGCACCCGGTCGCGGGGCAGCGCGGTCGCCACGTCGCGGAGAGCCTCCGCGTTCCGGAAGGTGAGGATGCCGCTGAAGCTGATGTGGAACCCTAGTCCGACCAGGGCCTGGGCGAACTCCAGGCCGCCGGTGAAGCAATGGAGCACGCCGGGGGCCTCGCGTCGGAGCCCCTCAAGGCGGCCGACGAAGGTCTCCAGCAGAGCCAGGGTGTCGGCCTCGGCCTCGCGGCTGTGCACCACGACCGGGCGGGCGTGGCGGACAGCCAGGTCGAGGTTGCGGGCGAAGAGGTCGCGCTGGGTCGGCGCGGATTCCGGCTGGTAATGGTAGTCGAGCCCGGTCTCCCCCACGGCCACCGCCGCGCCAGTGCGCAGTGCCTCGTCGGCGGCGTCCCAGTTCTGCGGAGCCTCCAATTCGCCCCGGTCGAACCCCACGGCGGCCCGGACCCGGCCCGGCCATCGGGCCGCCATCTCGAGGGCGGTCCGGTTCGCCTCGTCCGAGCCGCCGACGGCCAGCACCTGGGTCACGCCGGCGGTCTCCGCCCGTTCCATCCAGCCCGCGGCGCCATCGAGGGCGGCCGCCTCGTCGAAGTGGGCGTGAGTATCGAAGATGGTCATTCCAGCTCCCGGGCGGTGCCGATCCAGCCCAGGCCGGGGTGGTCGGGCCAGCGATCCCGCGCCTGGTCGACGAGCCTCTCCGCCTCGTCCTCCCGATCCGCCTGGCGGAGCAGCCAGACCTGGAGGGCCAGGGCCCGGATCCCGGCCTCGGGCGAGGGCGGATCGGCGGCGATGCGGCCGAGGAGGCCGAAGGCGGCGTCCACCCGGCCATTGGCGACGAGGGCCTCGGCCAGGCGCTCCTCGACCACCCAGCGCGCGGGGTCGTCGGCCGGATGGTTGCGCCACAGGGTGAGCGCGGCCTCGAACCGGCCCTCGCGCAGCCACTGGTTGCCGATCCGGACCTTGGCCCAGGCGGCGGCCTCGGCGCGGTCCTGGACTTCTGCTGCCTCCATCTGCCGGGCTGCCGGACGGGCGAAGGGTCGGGCCAGGGGGTCGCCGATGACCGTGATCTGCCAGCTCAGGTGGGGCATGGCCAAGTACGCGCTTTCGGCGAAGGTCAGCCCGGAGACCCAGCGGTCGGTGAAATGACGGAGATCGGGAAAGGAGGTGAGATAGGGCTCGGACACCGGCCCGAAGGTGAAGGCGGCGCCGCGGTCGAGCAGGAGACCGGCCCAGGAGCCTTCGGCGTCGCGCAGATCGCGGGCGGCGCCGGAGAACAGGTGCATGGCGAAGGCCCCGGGGGCAAACCGGAAGTCGGGGCGGGTGAACGGCCCCACGGGCTCCTGGCTGTACCATCCCGCGTAGAATGCGACGTGGTCAATGGGGGCGGCGGCGGGAAGCGGGTCGCGCTGGCGATCCCACCAGACGGAGTAGCCCTCGCGGGCGAGGCGCTCGCCGGCCTCGGCCATCCAGTAGTCGCCCTGGTAGTAGCCGTCGCCACGGGGGCGCAGACCCTGGAGGTCGATCACGGCCCGGCCCTGGAGGCCCGCCTTGTCGGCGGCTACCGCATCATGGATCATGCGCTCGACCACGTCCGGCGACGGCCCATCGAGCCGGCAGACCATGAGCAGGGGCGCGGCGCTGCCGGTCCCGGCGCCCCAGGTCAGAGCGCCGTGCCGGGGGTTGGGGCGGGGCCCGCCCAGGGGATAGGGCGGATGCAGGGCGAGGGTCAGCTCGGAATCGACGGCGGCGGCGTCCTTGAGGTCGGGCCGGCGGAAGCGGTCGGCCAGCCGCATGCCCACAGGCGTCTTGGTGTCGCGGATCTTCCAGGGCACCCCGTGCAGGAGGGCGATGGCCTGGATCCGAAGTTCCGTGTAGCGGACACGTCCCTCGTCGTCGCGCTCGGCGCGGACCAGATCCTGGTTCAGGAGAAACCGTCGCAGCGGCTCCACCAGACCGGTGTCGTAATCGGCCCGGGACAGGGAGCGGCCGGACGGGACATCGACGAGCAGCAGGCGGGCCTCGGGGATGGTTCGGCGCTCGAGGTAGAGCCGGGCCAGGCGCTCGGATTCCGGCTCGCGGCGGTTGGCCACCACCACCAGCTCAAGCACGGGCGGGTGCGGGGGCGGGACATCCGCCCAGCTCCCCCCGCTCAGCAGGGCAAGTCCGACCGCGGCGGCGGTCCGCCCCCGGCGCCTGGGTTGGGTGCGGGGGGGACCTCCCATCCGCAGATTACGTGAGCATGGGCGCGATCACCAGCGAGACCACGCTCATCAGCTTGATGAGGATGTTGAGGGAGGGACCGGCGGTGTCCTTGAACGGATCGCCGACGGTGTCGCCGATGACGGCGGCCTTGTGGGGATCGGACCCCTTGCCGCCGTGGGCGCCGGACTCGATGTACTTCTTGGCGTTGTCCCAGGCCCCGCCCGCGTTGGACATGAAGAGGGCCATCATGACGCCGGAGGCGGTGACGCCGGCCAGCACGCCGCCGAGCATCTCGGCCCCGCCCAGGAACCCGACCACGACCGGCGTGAGCACGCCGAGGAGGGCGGGCACCACCATCTCCTTGATGGCGGCGGTGGTGGAGATGTCGACGCAGCGGGCGTAGTCGGCCTTGTCGGTGCCGGCCAGGATGCCTGGCTTCTCCCGGAACTGGCGGCGGACCTCCTCGATCATGGCGAAGGCGGCCCGGCCCACCGCGCCCATGGCGAAGGAGGAGAACAGGAAGGGGAGCATGGCCCCCAGCAGCACCCCGACCATCACGGTGGGCTCGGTGATGTCGATAGACATGGGCACCTCGCGGCCCAGGTTGATGGTGGTCCGGAAGGCGGCGAACAGGGCGAGGGCGGTGAGGGCGGCCGACCCGATGGCGAAGCCCTTGCCGATGGCGGCGGTGGTGTTGCCCACGGCGTCGAGCTTGTCGGTGCGCTGGCGGACCTCCTTGGGCAGCTCGGCCATTTCGGCCAGCCCGCCCGCGTTGTCGGCGATGGGCCCGTAGGCGTCGACGGCGAGCTGGATGCCGGTGGTGGAGAGCATGCCGAGGGCGGCGATGGCGATGCCGTAGAGGCCGGCGAAGTGGTAGGCGACGAGGATGCCCGCGCCGAGGGCCACGGTGGGCAGGGCGGTGGAGACCATGCCGTTGCCCAGGCCGGCGATGATGTTGGTGGCGGCGCCGGTCTTGGAGGCCGCGGCGATCTTGCGGGCCGGCTTCTTGCTCTCGCCGGTATAGTATTCGGTGAGCATGCCGATGGCGATGCCGGCGGCGAGGCCGGCGATGGTGGCCAGGAAGATGCCGGTAGACGTGTAGGTGTTCCCCCCCAGCTCGTAGCTGGCCGGCGCGAGGACTTTCACCACCGGGAAGGTGAGCAGGACCATGACCCCGGCCGCGCCGAAGGTGCCGGTGTTGAGGGCGGCCTGGGGATCGCCGCCCTCCTTGGTCCGGACCAGAAAGGTGCCGCCCACGGACACCACGATGCCGATGGCGGCCAGGACCATGGGCAGGAGCACCAGGTTGAGCCCGCCGCCGCCCGCCTCGGCCCCGAACACGGCGGCCGCGCCCAGCACCATGGCCCCCACGATGGCGCCGACGTAGGACTCGAAGAGGTCCGCGCCCATGCCGGCCACGTCGCCCACGTTGTCGCCCACGTTGTCGGCGATGGTCGCCGGGTTGCGCGGGTCGTCCTCGGGGATGCCCGCCTCGACCTTGCCCACGAGATCGGCGCCCACGTCGGCGGCCTTGGTGTAGATACCGCCACCGATGCGGGCGAACAGCGCGATCGAGGAGCCACCCAGCCCGAAGGTCGCGACCACCTGGAAGGC
>PXDE01000236.1 GCA_003566475.1 PVC group bacterium
ATGGGGGGTGTGGGATGTGACGGTGGGACGTGGGGTCGGGGAAACCGGAGATTGACCCGACTACGCGAAGACGCTTCGTCGGGCAAGCTGACAAGGTACGATTGGCGATGTGAAGCCACCGCGTGCTTTGGTGTCTCAGAGCAGTCGGGGGCCGACCCCGGCGGCGGGGCGTACGGCGGCGTCTCGGGTCGGGGCTGCGGATGTTGGAGATGAGGGCAGTGCGGCGCCTGCGGGCGGGAGAGCGGCACGGCGGCCGGGAGGGCCAGGGCGTCTGCGGGGAACTCCTGGGCGTAGGCGGCGAGGTCGTCAGGTTGGGCGGCCGCCTCCGGGCCCCCTCTGGCTGGGGAGCCGGGCGCGGCCGACGGCGAAGGGTGCGGTGCCATGGTCGGGCCCGGAGGCGCGGGTGGACATAAATCACCACGATCGTCACCACTTAAAGCACCCATGGGCATGTGACATAAGTGATGACGATCGTAGAAGGTTATTTCACCTGGCATGGGCGGATCTCACGAGTAATCTCCAGCATTTGTGGGCAAAACCGGATGGTGTGGAAATAGATGGCCACGATCGTAGGCGGATAAGACACGCCCGTTGGTGGAAATAGCTAGCTACGATCGTAGACGACTAAAGCACGAATGGGGATGCGGACGGGGGCGGAGGGGGGGTCTTGGGCATCGGTGGGTACATGAGATCCTGTCGCGCGGGAACGGAGATGCGGTTCCCGGCGCGAAGCCTCTCTGACCCCCGGACCCGGAACACCCGCGCCTCCCAGGGCGTAGGTCATCCCACGGTCCTCCGAACGCCAGCGCGAAGAATCGTGGCGCTTCAGCGGGAGTCCGGCTCGGGCCGCACGCGGACGCCGGGGGCGACCTCGCGGGAGGGGTGTACGATGACCTCGTCTCCTTCGGCGAGGCCGCCGAGGATCTGAACGCGCAGGCCCGCGTGGCGGCCCGCCTCCACCGGGGTCAGTTCGGCGCGGCCGTCGCGGACCACGAACGCGGCCCATCCGTCGTCGGTGCGGAAGAGCGCGGCGGCGGGGGCCACGAGCACGTCGCCGTCCTCCCACACGATGAACCGGGCCAGCACCCGGTAGCTGTCGCCCAGAGCCTCCCAGGCCGACCGGGGCGAGGTGATCCGCGCCTCCACGGGTACGCGCTGCTCCTCCACGCCCAGGGCGGAGACCACAGTGCGGCCGGCCGGGGCCACGCGGGTCACCTCCGCCTCCAGCGGCTCGTCACGTCCCCATTGGTCAAGCAGCACCCGCGTGCCAGGCCGGATCCGGACGGCGTCGCGCGAGAGCACGTCCACGACGATGTCGAGCTGATCCAGATCCCCGAGGTCGAGGAGGGGTTCGCCGGCAGCCACCGGGCCGGCGCTCTGCCGGTGCACGGCCAGGACGTGGCCGCCGACCGGGGCCCGCATCACATCCACCACGGGGTGATCCCCGTCGCGGCCGGCCGCCTCGGCCCGCGCGGCAAGCACTGAGGCCAGCTCGGCCTCGGCGGTCCGCCGGGCGGCCAGGGCCTCCTCGGCCCGGGTCTCGGCCTGGTCGCGTTCCTGGTCGGAGACGGTCCCGGATTCGCTCAGGCGGCGGGCCCGGTCGCGCTCGATCACGGCCAGCGCCGCGGCGGCCTCGGCGCGGCCCAGCGTGGCCCGGGCCGCCGCCTCCCGCGCCTCCAGCTCGACCCGGGTCCGGTCGTCGAGCAGCGTCGGGCGCGGGGCCTCCAGTTCGGCCACCACCTGGCCCTTCTCGACGACGTCCCCGGCCTTCAGGACGATCCGGCGCAGATGGGCCGACACGGGGGCGGACACGGTGTAGCGGTCGTCGATGCGGGTCCGTCCCTCCTCTTCGACGATCACCTGGAGGGGCCCCTGCCGAACCCGGGCGGTCTGCACGGGAACCGGGGTGGGCCGGAGGCCAAACCCCAGCGCCACCGCCAGCAGCAGTCCGATCACGATGAGTCCAATGCGCCGTTTCACGGGAGGTCCATCCTATTCGCGGGTTTTCAGCACGCCAACCAAATCGAGCCGGTGGAGCCGCCGCCGGACCATGAGTCCGGACAGCAGGGCCGCCCCCAGCACTACGAGCGCGGCCTGGGTGAACATGCTCCGGGTGAGCACGACGGGGATCTGGTAGAGATCGGTTTCGAGGGCGAGGCCGTAGGCCCGGCTGCCCAGCGTCCCGGCCAGCATGCCGAGCGGAAGGGCGGCCAGGGTGAGCAGCGCCATCTCGCCGAGCAGGACGAAGCCGACCTCCCCGCGGGTGAAGCCCAGCACGCGGAGGCTGGCCAGCTCGCGGTCGCGCTCGGACAGGGAGACCCGGATGCTGTTGTAGATCACCCCGAAGGCGATGACTCCGGCGAACAGGCTGAGGATGAAGGTGTACACCAGCAGCACGTCGGCGGAGGCGTCGAAGTAGGCCCGGATGGCGCGCTCCTGGCTGAGCATGCCGGCGATCCGGGGGCGGTCGCGCAGGGCCTGGGTCAGCTCCGGTTCGTGCCGGGGGTCGGTGAGCAGGTAGGCCCCGGAGAGGGTCGGTCCCTCGCCGGTCAGCCGGGTGAGCGCGTCCCATTCCATGTACACGGCCAGACCCAGGTACTGCTGGGTGATGCCGCTGACGGGCACCCGACGGATCCAGCGTCGGCCTTCGAGGACCTCCACCGTGATCTCGTCGCCCGGCGCCGCGCCCAGGCGCCGGGCCAGGCGGTCGGTGAGGACGAGGCCCTCGGGTGGGATGGGCACGGGGTGGAGATCGGTGTCGAGGACGCGGCGCAGGTAGGACCCGACCGGGATCCCCTCGATGGCGGTGGCGTAGTGTCGGTGCCCGCGCCGGAGGCGGACGGGCACGGCCCGGAACGGTTCGGCATGGCGGACGCCGGGCAGGCTGGCCAGCTCGTGAAGGGCGGCCAGGGAGGCGGGCTCGGTGAACGACACCGCGAGATCCTCGCGCTGGGCGAGGCCGAACTGAACCCGGACCACGTGGTCGATGGAGTCCACGAAGAACAGGCCCATGATGAGAATGGCCAGGGAGCAGGCGATGCCGGCCAGGGTGAGGAGGGCGCGTACAGGGCGGCGCTCCAGGTTGCGCAGGATCATGCGGGAGGGCTGCCCGAGCAGGCGCTGGAGCCCCAGCCGCTCGATGGCGGTCGGGCGGTACGCGGCGGGCGGGGCGGGGCGCATGGCTTCGGCGGGCGGCAGCCGCACGGCCCGGCCCACGGCCCGGAGGACGCCGAGCAGCGAGGCGCCGGAGGTGAGGAGCACCGCCGTGACGAGCACGGACGGGGGCAGGGCGAAGTGGAGGTAGGGGAACCGGAAGTACTCGAGGTAGAAGGTGGCCAGGGCGTGGCCGGCCCAGGCTCCGAGGGCGATGCCGGCCGCGGTGCCGGCCAGGGCGATGGTCAGCACCAGCTTCACGAAGTGCCATCCGATGGCGGCATTGCGGTAGCCGAACGCCTTGAGGATCCCGATCTGGTCGCGCTGCAGGCCGATCAGCCGGGTCACCACGATGTTGAGCAGGGAGGCGGCCACGCCGAGGAAGATGAGGGGCAGCACGGCGGTGATGCCCTCGAGCTGGCGGAACTCCTCGGTGATCATCCGGTGCGACCCCTGCTCGTCGCGGTCGTGGGCGCCACGGCCGCCGTAGGGGTCGAGCACCAGGTCCACGGCCCGGATGACGTCCGGAAGGGGGAGGCCGGGCCGGGTCCGGAAGGTCAGGTCGTTGAAGGCCCCGCCCATGTCGAGGGCGGCCTCCAGGGCGGCCCGTCCCATCCACAGCACCCCGAACCGCTCGGGGTCCGGGAACAGGACGCCGGGCTGCACCTGCATGAGGTGCTCGGGGGAGAGGGCGATGCCGACCACGCGCAGGGTTCGGCGGCGGCCATGGATGACGGCGGAGATCTCATCGTCGGGGACCAGCCCGTGCGCCTCGGCGAACACCTGGTTGAGGACGACCTCCTGCTCGCGGTCGGGAAGGGGAAGGCGGCCCTTGCGGATGTGGAGGCGGTTGAGCACGGGGGGCCGGCCCTCGGGCACGGAGACGACCAGGCCGGACACCGGCTCGGGGAAGCCCGGGACGTCGAGATGGACCATGGCCACCACCCGCGTCTCCACCTCGCGGACGCCCTCCAGGGCCCGGATGCGCTCGGCGGCGGACTCCGGGGCCCGGCGGACCGACGCGAACCCGTCCGCGAACGCGTAGTCCGCGTAGTACCGGTCGAGCGTGCGCTGGAGGGTGTGCATGGTGCCGGCCATCGACACGTAGGCGGCGACCCCGGCCAGGATGACGAACCCGATGGCCACGGCCTGGCCGCGCATCCTCCCGAGGTCGCGCAGCATCTTCCGGTCGAGGCAGGAGAGGCCTACCATGTCAGGTCGCGGGCCTGCCGCTTCGGGTCGGGGGTCGAGATGCCGGTGATCTCGCCGTCCTTCAGATGGACGATCCGGTCGGCGATGTCCCCCTGCGCGGCATTGTGGGTGATGATGACGGTGGTGGTGCCGAGCTCGCGGTTGACCCGTTCGAGGGCCTCGAGCACCACCACGCCGGTCTGCGAGTCGAGGGCCCCGGTGGGCTCGTCGCAGAGGAGCACGGCCGGGCGCTTGGCGATGGCCCGGGCGATGGCCACCCGCTGCTGCTCGCCGCCCGAGAGCTGGGCCGGGAAGTGGTCCATCCGGCGGCCCAGGCCCACCAGGTCCAGCGCCTCCTCCGGGGCCATGGGTTCGCGGGCGATCTCGGTCACGATCTGCACGTTCTCGCGGGCGGTCAGGCTCGGGATGAGGTTGTAGAACTGGAACACGAATCCCACGTGCTGGCGGCGGAACTCGGTGAGAGCCCGGTCGTC
Source organism: PVC group bacterium (assembly GCA_003566475.1). Classification (GTDB taxonomy): domain Bacteria; phylum Verrucomicrobiota; class Kiritimatiellia; order SS1-B-03-39; family PXDE01; genus PXDE01. The sequence continues at coordinate 4,839 of PXDE01000236.1, forward strand.
GGCGCGGGTCAGATCCTGTCCGTGGTACAGCACCTCGCCTTCGGTGGCGGTGTCCAGCCCGCCGAGGATGTTGACCAGCGTGGACTTCCCGCTGCCCGAGGCGCCGAGCAGCACCACCATCTCGTGGGCGTGGAGGTCGAGGTCCACTTTGCGCAGGGCGTGCACCTTGACCTCGCCCATCACATAGATCTTGCTCAGGCCCCGGGCCCGGAAGACCGTGTCCGGTTTCATCCCGCCGCCCGGACGGCGCGGATCCATACCGCCGAGGCGGCCGGGACGCGCACCGAGAATCCCGACGGGTGCAGGGGCTCGGGTTCGGCGGTCAGGACGTCCATCGCCTCCGCATAGGGCGTGTCGGCGGAGATCCAGGCGGTCCGGGCCGGGCCCGGGTTGTGGACGAAGTAATGGTCGGCGCGGGCGCACCGGCGTCGGACGGTCTGGGGCACGGTGCTGGACCAGTCCGGATGCCGGACGCGGCAGAGCCGGGTGAGCAGGCGCTCCGCCCAGGCCTGGCCCGGCCGATGGGCCTCCAGCGCGGGGTCGAGGGCGCACAGGATCGCCTCGCCGGAACCATGGTGCTGCCGGATCAGCGCCGGGCGGCCGTCATCGAAGGTCGCGAGCGTCTCCGCCCCGGCCAGCGTCAGGTCGGCCCAGAATCCCCGCACCGGATCGCCCTCCC
>PXDE01000213.1 GCA_003566475.1 PVC group bacterium
CCGCCCGTCGAAAACGGGCGGGGGCGGAGGTACGGGTGAACCTTACAGGCCGTCGCGGTTGATCCGCCGGAGCTGCTCCTCGGAGGTGGTATCAAGGGCGTTGCCAGGGTCGCCGCCCAGTTCGGTGGTCGCTCCGCCCATCATCTCCCGAATCCGGTCGCTGAACACCCCGAAGATGGCCAGCGCCGCGATGGCCACGATCACCACGATGATGATGTACTCGACCATCGCCTGTCCCTGCTTCCGCTTCCGCATTCCGCGCATCATGTCCGTATCCTCCCGCTTGGGGTGAGTTGTCCGTGTCGTCAAATCTCCGGCCATCCGTCCGCATCCCGTCAGGGATAATCCGCCGCCACCAGATCCAGCACCCGCGTCCCGTGCTCCTTGAACGTGTACAGCAGGAGCGAGGTCATCACCAGCAGGCCCAGCGTGAGGACCACCACCATGGCGTACTCCAGCATGGCCTGCCCCGACCGGGATTTCGCCTTGATTGCCTTCACATCAGGAGCGTACCATACCTTCCAAGGGCGTACAAACGGTTTTCTTGCGTTTCCGCTTAACAGAACGGGGCGACTCCGGTAATATTGCCCCGACCGGCATCTTTGGGGCTTCCGGACGCGATGCCGCCCCCCGCGGCCCGGCCGGGGGCAGGCTCAGAACGGGATGTCGCCCCCTTCCTCCAGGAAGCCCGGCGGCGGCTCGTCCGGCGGCGGGCCATCCTCGGCCTCGGGGACGGCGGCGGCGCGGATGACATGGGCGTCCAGGTCCACGTAGAACCGCTCCTTGTACTCGTTGCCCCGCAGGTAGAACCCTACCGTCACCCGGTCGCCCTCCCGCACCCCGTCCAGAATCCCGATGCGGTCCTTGACCGTCGAGAGCTTGATATCCTGAGGATACCGGTCCTCGGTGGTCACCACGAACTCCCGCTTGGTGAACCCGCTGGGAAAGGTCTGGGTGTCGAAGAGGCGCTTGATGGTGCCGGTAAGCTCGTACATGGAGGCGGTCAGGGGTCAGGGGTCAGGGGTCATGAGTCACGATTAGGTGATAGCATGATTTTGTGGCGGGTACAGCTAGAATGTGGCGCACCCAACCACAGGCCCGAGAAACCGATGCACGCCGTTCCACGCAAGCCATGGGTTGCCAACAGGATGGCCACGGCGTGGCACGGCGCTTCTAGCCCGTGCCCGAGCGAGGCAGGATCCCGGGCCGACCATGGTCGGCGGAAGCGCGGTTCATGGACCGTTAGGGACCACACCTCGCTCGGCTCCGGGCTGGAAGCCCGGGCCACAGGGCGCCGCCTGGCGGCGGCTTCACTTCGTCAATCGTACCTCGCCAGCTTGCCCTATGTAGCTCAGTTGCGGAGCGTAGTAGGGTCCATCTTCGGTTCCCCGCGCCGACCATCCGAGCCGCGAGAATCGATAGCGATAGCGATAGCGAAAGGCGACGAATCCGCCCTCACCCAATCCACAATCCACAATCCGAAATCCGAAATCGGATCCCGCATCGCGCCGCCGTCTCATCCCTTATCCGGCTGAACCCCGCCGTGGCGGGGTTCAGAGGCGGCGACTGACCACTGTCCACAGCCCCTCCCCCTACCACGCCAGCCCCACGTAGGCCTGGATCAGGGTCGTGTCGAACACGATGTGCTTGTCGTACTTCTCCCGCCGGGCCAGGGCGTCCTCGAGGTCGCGCTCGGGGGCCCGGCTGTCGGCCTCGGCGTCGATGGTCCGGTATTCGACTCCGACGAAGAGATCGGTCCGCCGGGACACCGGGATCTGAAGCCGCGCGCCCAGCTCCAGGCTCCGGTAGTCCACATCGAGATCCTTGTCATTGCGGGACCCTACCCGCAGGTCGTCCGTGTTGCCGGAGAACTTGAGCAGGCTGTAGGTGCCGTAGAGGGCCAGGGAGACCGGGCGGCCCCGCGACTGTCCCAGATCGAAGGTCAGCTCGCCGCCCAGCCCCACGCTGGGCACCACGACCATGTTGCGGCCCCGGCCGGAGCCGCCGATCACATAGTCGCGCGGCGGCAGCTCGTACGGCTGCACCCCGCGGGCGGGGCCCGCGTCGACGGTGAAGGTCGCGAACGTCCCCTCCAGCGCCAGGGCCAGCCAGGGCACGAACCGCACCGAATCGCCGCCCACGGTGACCGGGGTGAACTGTCCGCGGGCGCCCAGGCTGAATCCGTCCAGCTCCGACGCGAACGCCGAGTCCTTGGGGATCACCATATACTCATAGGTCTGCCCGGCGAAGGAGACGCTGCTCACCCCGATGTAGTAGTCGCGCACCGCCTCGCCCCGGAAATCGGCGGTGAAGTACCCCGCGTCCAGGCGGAGGGTGGCCCATTTCCACAGCTTCTCGAAGGCCACGCCGAAGGCGAGATCGCTTTCCGCGATGCCCAGCTCCTCGAAGGTGTAGCTCTCCGGCGTCTCGGGATTGGGCCCCTGCCCGGGCAGGGTGCGCAGCCGCCGGGTGGTCTCCTGGACCTCGCCGTCGATCTCCGTGTATCGCCCCACCGAGAACCGCAGCCGGCGGGTGGTCTCGCCCTCGCCGATCACTCTCCCCGCATGAAACAACTGGGCCGGGGCGGGCCGCGACGCCCCCGCCACCCAACCCGCCACCAGCAGCACCCGCAGCCAGGTCCGCGTCCGCATTGGATATATCCCTCGTGTAGAATGATCGGCCCCTCTGCCGACCCCTGGAATCTGCCGCAACTCAGGCCTGATAGCAATTCCCGTTCCCGAACCGCCCGCGGATTTGCCATTGCCTGGGATGAGGCCATGGGGTATAGGTGGTCGCCTTTCCGCGTACCCATAGCTCAATTGGATAGAGCACCTGACTACGGATCAGGAGGTTGCAGGTTCGACTCCTGCTGGGTACGCCACCTTGTTCCCCTGCCATGAGGCCGTTGCTCGCGCTGATCCCCATCCTGGTTCTTCTGGCTCCGGCCGTCTGGGGCGACCAGAGGGATCTCGGCCAGGTCCGATCCGTGTTCGAGGAGGCGACCGCCCGAATCGATGCGGAGCATGAAGGTGCCGTCGACGCCGTCCTGGAACGCTACCTCGAGGGGCTGCTGAGCCTCCGGGACAGGGCCCGGCAGGCCGGGGACCTCAATTCGCTCACCTCGATCCTCGAGGAGCTGTTCCGGGCGGAGAACGAGCGGACCCTGCCCCAGATCGACACCGGGCTTCCTTCCGTCACCGTGCTCGTCGACTCTCTCCAGGCGGCGGTTCTGGCCGCCGATGTCCGGAGAGCCCATGCCCTGGTCACCCTGTTCGCGCAGTACGACCGGGCTCTGGAGGCGATCCAGCGGGGACTCGTCCAGGCGAACGACATCGACGCGGCCCTGGCGGTACGGCAGGAACGGACGAACCGGGCCGCCGATACGGGCCTGGCCGCGGCGAGAGAGCTTCTGGAGGCGCACGCCGCGAGGGCCCGCCCCCCAGCGGCAAGCACGCCCCGTCCCCCGTCGATCCACCTCTACGACCAGGAGGGCTGGCGCGAGGTCTCGTCGCAGTTCCCCCCGGGGGCGAATCTGGGGCGAGGAGGCGGGGCAAAGGCCTCCAGCCAGTATCGCGACCGCGATCCCGACAGGGTCTTTGGCGGTGAGAGGGCGGGCCACTCCTGGACCCTGAACGGCCCCGCCGGATGGTTCGAGGCGGAGTGGAACCCTCCGGTGCGAGGGCGTCATATCGTGGTCTTCAACCGGACCTCCAGGTCGGGCGCCGACCCGTGGGGAAGCGCCCGGATTCTGGTCAATGGGAGGAGGATCGGGATCCTTTCCGAGGACTTCGGCGGCACCATGGTCATGGTTGTCGACCTGGGGGCTTCAGAGCGGGTGCGTTCCGTGCGTTTCGAGATCGAAGGCCGCACCTATCCCGGCATGGCCGGTCTGGAGATCCATCCATAGTCGGCGCCCGCCCACCCCTTGCGGAAGCTCTCCCTCCTTGGAAACCTGCCCCGAGCCGGGCCACCGGGCCTCGGCGAATCAGCCCCAGGCCACGGCCGCCAGCCCTGGCGCGTATTCGGGCATGGTGGCCGGGTGCAGATCCCACCCGGCCAGCGGCCGTCCCCCGCAGGTGCCGGACGCCACCGCCCCGCCCCGGACCTCGATATTCATAGGGGGGCCGTCCCCCGTCCAGCGGATCCGGCAGGGCGGGCCGCGGCCCAGCACCCATGCCCGGTCCTCATGCGCCTGGCGCAGCGCCGCCACCCGCTCCGGGTCGGCGCCCGGGGCCCTGACGACGTCGGCCGCCCCCCAGGTCGCCTCCACCTCCTGGATGACCGCCGCCTGGACCGCGCCGAGGTCCAGCCGGGCGTCCAGGTCCCGCAGGTTGACCACCGGCGCCGGGGTGGAGGCGATCCCGCCCCCGGCCACCTCCAGGCTCTCCGGAAGCTTCAGCGCGGCCCGCATCCGATCCAGATCGGCCTCCACTAGGAGGGTGGCGTGATGGGCCGCCGCCTGGCGGCGCAGACAGAAGGCGTTCCCCGAAACCTTTCGCACGCCCACCCGCAGGCTGTGCCGGGCGTCCTCCTCGGCCCGCACCCCCAGGCGGGCCAGAGCCCGGATCAGGATCCCGAACTGCCGGTCGCCCAGCCCGGCGCGGCGGTCGGTCAGGAAGGCCACGCTGAGGTTGCCCGGATCCTGGACCACCGTGCCCCCGCCGGAATACCTCCGGACCAGCGGGATGCCATGCTCACGGAGGACGCGCAGATTCGCCTCCCGCCACGGCACCTGGTTCTTGCCCATGACCACCGCCGGATGGGACCGGTAGAACAGGACCACCGGCCGTTCCGGGGTCACCGCCTCTAGCGCCGCCTCCTCGATGGCCAGGTGGCCCGCCACGGAACCCAGGCCCAGGTCGGCGATGATGGGGGAGACGGGATGACGCATGGCCGGAAGCATTCCCGGCCTGCCGTGGCGTTGGGAAGCCAAAACCGCGAGAAGGCCCATGACACCGGTGCCGGCACGGACGTGGACGCGCATGACCCGACCCTGATCCGCGCGTGCCCCGCGTGAAGCCCCGGATCGGCCACAGGAGGCACAGGAGGCACAGGAGCGGACCCTGCCCCGACCTCCCCCTTGTGGCCTGCCGCGCCGTAGCCTGGCGAAGGCGGGCGGCCGCTCGACCGAATCTTCGAGGAAGAGCGGCTCCGGGCGGGGGACGAGGGAGAGTCCGCCGCCGGGGACGAGATGCATGCCCGCCGCAAGGTTGCCGCTCTCCATCGGGGACTCAGTCGAGCGGCCGCTACAGGGCGCTGGGAAACGCCCGGGCCGCCCCGCAGCCCGGTGTAGCCACGGCAGTCCTCTGCCGTGGAGTCCGTAACCACACCCGCCCACCCGTTCGACATTCGACATTCTGCGGTTCTACGGTTGCCGCGCCCCCCCAATCCCCGCCCCGAAGGGACTCCCCCACACCCCACATCCCACACCGGCGGCGAAGCCGCCCCCATCCACCCATCCACCCATCCACTCATCCAACCTTCCCTCCCTCGCCTCCTTCCC
>PXDE01000173.1 GCA_003566475.1 PVC group bacterium
CAGGTTCCTGAAACAAGGCAGGCTCCCGCCAGGATCGGATCATGGCCGCCCTCCAGGCGGATGCCATCGCGAGGTCCACCATCTCAGCGTCGTTCCGGCAGGACGCGGGAGATGTAGCGTGCGAGCATGCGTCCAGACCGCCAAAGCCGGCCCAGAAACCACCAGACCATCCCGACGATGTACACGAGAAACAGGGCGCCCGTGCCGTAAAGCCCTGTCCGGGCAAGCCAACTGCGGCCCGTGAGGATTCCCACCACGAAAAGTACAGGGAACAGGTGAAGCACCGCAGTCTCGATCGCGCATTCGATGAGCAACCTGAGGTGCGCCCTTACGGATTTCGCGTTCATGGCGCGGCGGGCGGGGCTTCTTCGAGACTGCGGAGGACGGCCTGGAACCGGGGGTCGTCCCGGAGGGACTCGAGGTCGGGATCCTCGCGGAGGTGGGCGGGGTCGCGGTAGCCGAGGGCGACGGCCCGGGCCAGCGTCTCCAGAGCCCGGTCGGCCTGACCGCACAGGGCGAGGCTGCACGCGAGGTTGTAGCGGATGGTGGGATCCTCGGGCCGGCAGGCGGCGAGGCGGAGATCGACTTCCAGCCCTTCCTCGATCTCGCCCACCCGGGTGAGGGCCTCGGCCAGGGGCAGCATGATGTCCACATCGTCAGGGATGCGGCGATGCAGGCGGTGGAGAAACCGGGTCTCGGCGTCCATCAGAACTCCAGGCGCAGGCCGCCGGCGGCGTAGAGCTGGGTCAGCCGGTTGTCGGGCCACTCGATGGTCACCGGGATCCGCAGGTCCGGACCCAGGCGGGCGGTGGTGTCGCGGGAGTCCCCGCGCAGATCCTGGAGATGCCAGCCCAGCCCCAGGAAAAGGCGGCGGTCCCCGCCCAGCGCCCACTCGAGATGGGATTCGGCCGTGAGCAGCATCCCGCCATCGCCCCGGATGGTGCCCAGGGCGGTGTTGCTGGCCTCGCTCCACACCACGATGTCGGCCCGGGCCCCGACCCGCCAGGTCCATCCCCGGCCCAGGGGGAGATCCGCCTCGGCGCCACCGCCCAGGGCGAGGACGCTGACGTTCTCATCGACGCGTCCGGTGCGGATCTGGTCGGGCCGGCCGCGGAGCTCGAACCGGTCGCGGCGGAAGTTCTGGAACTGCCAGGTGGCCCCGAGCAGGCCCCGCAGCCCCGGTTCGGAGGCGAGCGGGAGCACGAGGTCGGCCCCGGCGGAGAGGCCGGTGACCCCGAGGTCGTTGGTCTGGACCCGCTCCCCGTCCTCCCGCCAGGCCTCGGTGCGGTCGGGCGTGGTCCAGAGATCGCCCCGCAGCCGGAGCGACACGAGGGACTCGGGGAAGCGGAAGGTCCCGCTGCCGGCGAGCCCGACGAACGGCCCGTCCCACCGGCTGCGCAGAGGCCGGATGGAGGCGGACTCCCGGTAGGTGACGGCGCCGGCGATGGCGCCGATCCGGACCTCCGGTTCGGCCCGGGCGGCCCCGGCGGCGGCCAGCAGGAGCAAGGCGATGGCGCCGGTCTGGCGGGACGGCAACCCCATGCCGGATCAGAACGCGCCGAACAGGATGCTGGAGAAGGTGGTGATGGGGGCGGTCTCGCGGAAGTCGTCCACGGCGGCCCGGACCTCCTGGAGCATGAGCACGAGCTGGCGGTAGACCTCGTCGTCGGCGGTGAGCTTGCCCAGGGTGCCCTCCCCGGCCTCGATCCGCTCGGTGATGGCCCGCAGGGAGGCCATGGTGGCGGCGAGATCCTGGAACACCTGGTCGTCGTCGGAGAGCAGCTTGCCCAGGGCCCCCTCGCCGTCGGCCACGCGCTGGCTCACCTGGCGCAGGTTGGCCATGGTGGCGGACGCGTCCTCGTAGAGGCCGTCCTCCTTGACCAGCCGGCCCAGGGTCCCCTGCCCCGCCTGGATCCCGTCGCTGACCTCGCGGAGGGTGGCCGCGAAGGCGGCGAAATCGGTGTAGAGCTGGTCGTCGGTGAGCAGCCGCCCGATGGTGCCCTCGCCGTCGCGCAGGCCCTGGCTGAGCACCTGGACGTTCTCCACCGCCGACTCGAGATTGCGGAGGATGCCGCCGTCCTCGAGGGCCTGGCGGACCAGGGTGATGGTCTCGGTGGCCTGGTCGATGATGTCCACCGGCTTCTCGCCCCGGAGGACGAAGTTGGCGGGAAGCGGACGGCTGTCCCGGTCGCCCTCGAAGATCTCCAGAAGCTGCCCTCCGAGCACCGAGGCGGGCACGATCCGGATCCGGTAGCCGACCTCGTGGACGCGCAGATCCTGGTCGAGCGCGACCTGGACCCTGACCCCGCTGGGGTCGAGCCAGATCCGGCGCACCTTGCCCACGGCCAGGCCGCGCGCGGTCACGGTGTCCCCCTCCCGGAGCCCCTGGACGTCCTCGAACAGGATCTCGCGGTAATGGCGGGGGGCGAAGATGGCCTCGCGGCTGAGGATGATGGTGAAGGTGACCAGCAGGGCCAGCACCGCGAACACGAACAGGCCGACGACGGTCTCGAACACGATCTGCTGACGCAGGTCCTTTCTCATGGGACGGTCTCCTCGGTCTCCCAGTCCCCGCGGCGCGTGATGTACTGCGCCTCGAGGAACTCGCGGATGACCGGCTGGGTGGATCGGATGAACTCGGATGGCGTGAGCGGCGGCAGCATGGCGCCGTCATGGAGCATGCCGATGTGGTCGGCGATGCGCAGGGCGCTGTGGAGGTCGTGGGTGACCACGATGCTGGTCATGCCGAACTGGCGCTGCATGTCGCGGATGAGCTCGTCGATGGTCCGGGAGGTGACGGGATCGAGCCCGGAGGTGGGCTCGTCGTAGAGGACGATGTCCGGCTCGCTGACGATGGCCCGGGCCAGGCCCACCCGCTTGCGCATCCCGCCGGAGATGTCGGAGGGCATTTTGGCGAGGGCCGACTCCAGGCCGACCACGGCCAGGCGGGACCGCACCCGGCGTCCGATCTCCTCCTCGTCCATCCGCGTGTTCTGCCGCAGGGGCAGGGCCACGTTGTCGGCCACGTTCATCCACTGGAGGAGGGCGCCGCCCTGGAACAGGAACCCGAACTTCGCCCGCAGCCGCTCCAGGCGGCGGCCCCGGGCGTTGCTGATGATCTCGTCCCCCACCCAGACCTGGCCCGCGTCCGGCGTGAGCAGCCGCACCATGTGCTTCAGCGACACGCTCTTCCCGGTGCCCGAGCGGCCCACGATGACGAAGACCTCGCCCGGCTCCACCGCGAACGACACCTCGTCGAGCACGGTCGAATCCCCGAAGCGCTTGGTGACCTGTTCGAACCGGATCATTTGTAGAACACCCGGGTGAGCACATAGCCGAGCACGAGCATGGTGAGGAAGGAGACGATGACGGTGCGGCGGGTGGCCTGCCCCACCCCCACCGCCCCCGAGGTGGCGGCCAGTCCCTGATGGCAGGCCACGGTGGCGATCACCGCGCCGAACACCAGGGCCTTGAACAGGCCCACATAGAGATCCTTGTTGGCCGCGAACTGCCGGGCGTTGTCGAAGTAGGCGACCATGGCCACGTTGAGCTGGGTGGTCCCCACCACCGCCCCCCCGATGATCCCCAGCACGTTGGTGTAGACGGTGAGCAGGGGCATCATCACCAGCAGGGCGACCAGCCGGGGCATGACCAGAAACCGGGCGGGGTTGATGGTCATCACCTCCAGCGCGGCCACCTCCTCCTGGACCACCATGGTGCCGATCTGGGCGGCGATGGCCGACCCCACGCTGGCCGCGATGATGAGGCCGGTCATGAACGGCCCCATCTCCCGGAGCATGACCACGGTGACGGCGGTGCCGATGTTGACCTCCTGGGCGAACCGACGCAGCTCGAGGCCCGTCTGGAGGGCGAGGATCATGCCGGTGAACAGGGCGACCACGGAGATCACGCCGAGGCTCTTGATGCCGGTGATGAAGAGCTGGCGGACCACGTCGGCCCGGCTGCGGCGGGAGAAGGCCATGGGCATGAAGGCGGCCGCCTCCAGGAACATGAGCAGGGCCCGGCCGGTCTCCCGGAGGGTGAGCATCACCCCCCGTCCGAGCCGCTGGATGGGGCCGGACGTCGGGGGGAAGAATTCGGGTTCGCGGGTGTTCATGAGGGGGGCGGGGCTCCGAAGCGGAAAATATACAGCAAACGCCAGGATGCGCCATCCGGACCGGGGCGGCGGCCGAGCAGGCCCTTGCCCACGCTCCAGGCCCGGCCGGTCTCGGGGTGGCGCTCGTGCTCGTAGAGGGGGAACATGGACCAGGTCCGGCGCCCGTCGGCGTGGCGGGAGGACCGGTGGAGGCCCCACAGCACCTCGAGCTCGGCGCCCGCCTCCGACTCGATCCGCTCCACCACCGTCCACAGGCGGCCCCAGTTGCGGTCGAACGGGTTGGCCGTGCGCTGGGGCCAGAGGTTGAGGGCGGTCCACTGGCGTGCCTCGCCCTGGCGGTAGGACTTGAACAGCGGCCAGAGGCTGAAGAACCTGGCCTCGGGCTCGGGGTCGGGATCCACCGGGGTGGACCGGGGCACCGCCTTCCAGGAGGAGAGGAAGGGGAGCACCCTCCATTGCGTGGCGAGGCGCTCCCCGTCGTCCTGGGTCCGGCCGCCCGCCACCGGCCAGAGCGCGTACCACCGCGACTCGCCGGGCAGCGCGACCCAGCCGGCCACCGGCCAGAGCTGGAAGGCCCGCCGCTCGCCCTCGCTCGACTCGTAGAACGGCCACACCCGCACCGCGTTCTGACGCTCGCTGCGGGTGACCCGGACGATGGGGGGCAGGAACATCCAGGTGGACTCGCGGGCGGTGTCCACCCGGCCCACGAACGGCCAGGCCATCCAGGCCCGGCCCGGGTTGCGGGGCTGGTGGATCCGCACCGCGCTCCAGAACGGCCACATCACGAAGGTGCGGGTGTGACGGTCGCGCGCCCGGCTCCGCCCGTAGAACGGGAACACCCGGAACTTCTCGACGCCCCGCCCCCGGGTATGCGACCCGATGGGCCAGAGCACCGAATGGGTGCGCATGGTCTCCAGCTCGCTGTAGGCGTAGAGGGGGAACAGGACGAACACGATGCGGTCGCGGCCCAGGAACTCGTGCAGCGTGCCGCCCACCGGGAACAGGGCCATGTAGCCGTCGCCGTCGGCGTCGCGGCCGTGGAACCAGATGGGCAGGAACCAGAAGCGGTACCGGGACTCGTCGTCGGTGTGGTCGAACACCGTCCAGTAGGCGAGCAGCACCCGCCCGCTCACATCGTCCTCGAGGGTCCGCCACTGGGCCAGCGGCCACAGCAGCTCGTTCCGGGTGCGGGCGGCCTCCTCGTGCCAGGCCCGGTGGATCAGGGGATGCACGGTGCGGGCGTAGGAGCCGTCGGGGTAGGCGGTGGCCTGGTAGAACGGACCCGCCGCCGTGGTCCGGACGCGGCCCAGCACATCCTCGCGCCGGCTCCACAGGAACCCCCAGTCGGCGTCCGGTTCGGCCCGGGCGGCGGC
>PXDE01000169.1 GCA_003566475.1 PVC group bacterium
ATCTGGTTGCCGCGCATCGTCACCCCGCGCTGGTTCCAGATGCCTCCTCCGCCACCAGCGGGAACCGGTCCGGGTTCCGGATGCGCTCGAGGTCGAGGTCCACGTCCAGCGACGGCCAGTGGAGGTGGTGACCGTGAAAGAGCTCCACCTCGAAAAGCTGCCCGACCCGGGCGTTTCTGAACCAGGGGAAATGGTCGAAATCGAGGCAATGCTCCTGCCCCTCCACCATGATCCAGAATCCATGGACGGACACGTTGAGCACCTCAGCCCCCGAAGTGGCGGTCCCAGTGGCTCCGAATCTCATGCTCGCGTTCCTCCACGATCTCCTGCAACACCTTCAGTTCCTTCGCGGAGAGCCCGTGGCTGGTGGCCAGCTCGATGGCGGGCTCAATCCAGAACTTGGCCTCCCCGTCCGGGGAAAGGACATGCACGTGCCGACGCGCCTCCTCGCGAGAAGAAAAAGAACCGGTACTGGCGGACTCGAAACACGGTCGGGCTCAAGCACCAACCAAAGTACCCGATTTCCTGGCAGGGGGCAACGGCCCCAGCACCCCGGATCCGCAGCACTGGCACAGAAGGAATCGGACGCCTGACTCTAGATCAGGATCAGCTCGAGGCCGGGAAACAGCCGGTAGTCGTCGGGATTCCCGGTGATGAGGCGCGTGACCCCGGCGGCCAGGTAGGTAGAGGCGAGCATGGTGTCCAGGATGCGTTTGCGGCCGAGGCGGAACCGCGCCATGTCGTCGAGAAAACGGGTGACGGCAGCCGGACTCGGGAACACAGGCCGGACTTCCGCCGCATGCCACCATGCCCGCGAGTGGCGCAGCGCCGCAGGCATGGCGAGGGGCTTCTCGAAGCGCCTGGGGTCGGTCACCACGTGGATGAACTCAGCCAGCACCTGAGGCGCGAGGGCAAAGGTATCCTGCCCGGCCAGGTGACGGTCGCGGACTTCACACGCGGCCTGATGGCCGGGGTGGTCGCGCAGCGACACCTTCACGAGAAAGTCAGTATCGATGCCCACGTCCATCCAGCATGTCCTCCATCCGGTCGTCCGGTCCGGACAGGTCGAGGATACGCCCGACCGACACAGGCGGGATGTCGCGGACACTGGGCCGCTCCGGCATGCGCATCCCGGCCAGCGTGCGCCGCAGGGATTCCTCCACGATGTCCTTCATCCTGCGTCCCTCGGTGGCCGCAGCCACGCGGAGATCCCTCACCAGGTCATCGGGCAAGTCCAGGCTGGTCTTCATATGGATTATTTACCGCGAACGGTAGAAGAAATCAATGGACATTCAGAAGGTCTCGCCCTCATGCGTGATCAGGAACAGGCGACGAGGGTCTTGACGGCCTGGGGGGCGGCGGCGAAGGCGGCCTGGATGTCGGCCAGCGGGAACCGGGCGGTGACCATCCGGCCGAGGGGCAGGTCGGCGGCCAGGGCGATGGCCCGGTCGAAGTCGGCGGCCTCGTACACCCGGGCCCCCACCACCGACACCTCGCGCCAGAACAGGCGGAAAAGGTCCACCGGGGCCGGGCGGGTGTGGATGCCGACCACGCAGACCCGGCCGCGCACCCGGACCAGACGGGTCATCAGCTCGGCGCAGGCGGCGGCCCCGGAGCATTCGAAGGCGACGTCGGCCCCGTCGCCGCCGGTCCAGGCCTCGGCGGCGGCCACGGGGTCGCCGGAGCCCGGGTCGAAGGTGGCCAGATCCAGCCCGTCGGCGAAAGCCCGCCGGCCGGGGTCGGGCTCGACCACCATCGTCTCGGCTCCCTCCGCCCGGGCGACCAGGGCCACCAGGAGCCCGATGGGTCCGCCGCCCAGCACCACCGCCTTCTCCCCGGCGACCAGGCCGGCCCGGCGGATGTCGTGGCAGGCCACGGCGATGGGCTCGACCAGGGCGGCCCGGTCCAGCGGCAGCCCGGCCGGCAGGCGGTGGAGCAGATCGGCGCGCACACACCACGATTCCTGGAAGGCGCCGGGGCTGTCGATGCCGATGAACTTCAGACGCATGCAGATGTGGCTATGGCCGGCCCGGCAGGCGGCACAGGTGCCGCAACTGTCGAGCGGGCGCACGGTGACCGGATCGCCGACGGCCCAGCCCTGCACGCTGGCGCCGAGAGCCTCGATGGTGCCACTCATCTCGTGGCCTATGGTTTGCGGCGGTTTCACCCGTGCGTCCATCTTGCCGTGGAAGATGTGCATGTCGGTGCCGCAGATGCCGCACCAGGCCACGCGGATTCGGACCTGGCCGGGACCGGGATCCGAAGCCGGGATCTCCCCGACGGAGAAGGTGTGGTCGCCAAGGTAGCGGGAGGTCGCGCTCATGCGGACGGCCTCTGCACGATCTGCCACATGTTCCCCTCGGGATCGGAGAAGCTGCGCACGCGGCCGCCGCCCATGGCCTCGACCTCCGGGCCGTCGAAGACCACCCCCCGCTCCTCGAGGCGGGCGACGGCGGCGTCGAAGTCGGCGACCCGCAGGGCGAGGTGCGACCAGCCGGGGGTCCAGGTGGTGCGGCGGGGGCGGGGCGTGCCGTCCTCGGGCACCACCTCCAGGAGACTGCCGTCGGTGGCCCGCAGGATCCACACCGGCTTGTCGTGACGGTGGACCCGCTGGTAGTCGAGGGTGGTGCAGCACCAGTCGGCGAACGCATCCACATTGGCGACGGCAATGGCGGGGTGGTCGATTCCGGTGATCATGATAGGGCTCCGGTGGTGGGGCAGGATGCGGAATGCCGGTCGAGGTTGTCGGGGGCCAAGGGATCGATGGTCATACAAAGCTCCGTTCCAGAAAGGCGGCGATGGTGGCGCGGTCGGCGCCGCACCAGCGGTCAAGCTGTTCCAGCTCATCGTCGGTGATGGCCGGAAACTCGCGGGTCAGGATGTCGCGGCCGCCGGCGCGGCCGCTGAGGGCTCGCCAGGTGAAAAAGGAGCGGCGGTCATGCTCCTTGGCGGCCTGGTCGATGGCCTCGACATCGAGCAGGGAGCGCAACTGCTGGCGCAAGGCCTGGCAGCGTTCGGCCTCGCTTGTGCTGCGGTCGTCGATCTCGTCGGGGTCCTCGTCGAGATGGAAGAGCTGGGGATCCATGCCGATGTAGTCGATCAGCTTCCACGGTCCCACCCGCAGCATGAAGCTGCCCGTCGGCTGCAAGCAGTCGTGGTACTGGGCGATCATGGGGCGATCCGCTGCTACCGATGCTGCGAGCAGATCGTAGCCGTCGGCTTCGGTATCGTCCGGCAGTCCGGCGACTGCCCGCAGGGTGGGAACCAGGTCGAGCAGGGAGGCCGGCCCTTCGTGGGTTACTCCGGCGGGTATGCCGGGGCCGGCGAAAATAAGCGGAACCCGCACCGAGCTTTCGAAGTGCGAGCATTTGCGTGACTGGCCGTGCTCCATCTGCATATCGCCGTGATCGCTGAAGAATACCACCAGGGTGTTGTCGGCCAGGCCACTGGCTGCGAGCCGATCGAGGATGCGACCGATCTGGGCGTCGACTTCGGCTACCATGGCGCAGTAGGTACGACGGACCGCGCGGATGGTGTCGGCATCGAGATCCTCGGGAACCCCCTTGGTGATGCGCATGAAGCGCATCGCCGGATGTTCCTCGCGATCGGTCGGGGGCAGGGTGATGGCCGCCGGATCGATGTGATCAAGCCAGTAGGGGCCGCTGCCGTACGGGGGATGAGGGGCGCTGAAGCCGACTGAACAGAAGAAGGGCTGCGCGTTCCCGGCGCGTGTCTGCAACCAGGCCATGGCCTGATCGGTGGTGTTCCAGTCGCGGCCATGCACCCGTTCTCCCTGATCCGTGCCGGGAGCATGCAGGAGGGTCTGATTGCCACGGGTCAGGGCTAGGCCCGAGGAGCGGGTCCATTGGGCGAGGCGGATGCCCAGACTGTGGCCGTCGGCGTAGCGGTCGTCGCGGCCGATGCGGGTGGTATCGTAGCCGGCCTCGGCCAGGGCGGTGACGATGGTGCCGGCGTCATCGACCTGACCACAGGCGTTGCCCCAGGTCCGGGTGCGGTGGGAGTGCCGTCCGCTCCAGGTCGCCACCCGTGAGGGGACGCATACCGGGGAGGGGCAATACGCGGTGTGGAAGCGGGTGCCCTGTGCCGCCAGGCGGTCGAGGTTGGGAGTGAAAGCCGCCGGATGACCGGCGCAGCCCATGGCCCGACCGTCCATGCTGTCGCAGTGGAGGAGGAGGATGTTGGGGGGTGATGAAGAAGTCATGTTGGTTCTCTGCTCAGGAACGCGATCAAGGCGGTGCCTAATTGCCGGTCTCCAGGGAGCCGTTGGTGAAGGCTTTGGAGGTTCGGGGCACGTGGGTCATGGGACCGGTGTCCTCGCTGGGGTTTCGATGAGCCGGGCGACAGCCAGGCCCGATTCCCCGCCGATGCTGTTGTAGAGCCAGGATTGCCCGTCCTCGGTGAAGAGGCAGGGATCGCGCAGGGCGTGTTCACGGCCCCTGGCCGCGCCTTTGACCGAGGTTGTTATCGGCAAACCCGCGCCTTCCCAGGGCAGCTCCGGGCGCAGCAGTTCACGGGGCTCTCCCAAACGCCACTGGAGCCAGTCGTCGCCCAGTGCGGCCTCGGCCCACAACAGGCGTTCCGGCGCGTCACCTGGGCGCGAGAAGACCACCTGCAGGCCATCGCCCTGCATCCGTACCGCGCAGTGGCGCCAAAAGCCCAGGGCCTGTTCCCGTTCCTCCCAGGGCCGGAGGCCATCGGGCATGCCCGGCTCCGGACAGCGGAAGAGCAGCCCACGCGCGGACAGGGCGTAGGCCCGGCCACGGTGGAAGAAGACGCGGAAATAAGGGAATCCGAGCACGGGACCGACGACCGGAGCGAAATCCACGCCGTCCGTGGACAGGGCCAGACCGGTGCCTTGGGAGAAGTGGGTGCGCAGGGTCGGTGTGCCGGCCGCCTGCCAGGCCCGGGTGGGCCCGTGGAAGAACATCAGGAAGCGCCGGTGCTCGCGATCAATGACCACATCCGGCGATGCGATGTGAGCGTGGAAGCCGAGATCCGTCACCTGTTCCAGACGCAAGG
This sequence comes from PVC group bacterium, assembly GCA_003566475.1. GTDB lineage: Bacteria > Verrucomicrobiota > Kiritimatiellia > SS1-B-03-39 > PXDE01 > PXDE01. Next base: position 5,041 of record PXDE01000169.1, read on the forward strand.
GGCGTTGTCCCTGGACCGTCCACGGGCCTTCAGGGTGGTCGGCGGTGGCTAGGCGGATGCTGTCGCCCTGGTGGTGGGCGAAGTAGAGGTAATACCGGCCACGCGGATGGCGCACCCAGTCGGGAACCCGGATGACGCTCGGTCCGTTGATGTTGTCGCCGATATCCCCGCTGGCCGGGGTGAGGATGGGATTGTCCGGACACCGGGTCGCCTTCATGGCGCGCGGTCCTGCGGGCGCCGCGACCTGATCACCCGGGCCGGCACGCCGGCGGCGACACAGTAGGGGGGGGTGTCTTTGGTGACCACCGCCCCGGCGGCGAGAACGCAGCCGGTGCCGATGGTGACCCCGGCCATGATGCTGACCCGGCCCGCCACCCAGACATCGTCGCCGATGGTGATGGGGGCGGGGCGCGAGCCCTGCCGGCAGATCGGGGTGTCG
>PXDE01000203.1 GCA_003566475.1 PVC group bacterium
CGCCCCACCAGCGCCCGTCCGCCCATGTGGCCCGGTCGGCGGCCGAGGAGACTGGCGCCCTCAACCTGGTGGCCGCCGTGCTGCTCGACTACCGCGCCTTCGACACCCTGGGCGAGGCCACGGTGATCTTCGCGGCGGCCGCCGCCGTCACCGTCCTGCTCGGCGGAACCATGGTCCGCGCCCCCTCCCCGCCCCTGTCCCCCGTGGTCCGCTGCGCCATGAGCTATCTGCTTCCCTTCTTCTGGGTGTTCCCGGTGTCCGTGATCCTCCAGGGCCATCTGACCCCCGGCGGAGGGTTTCAGGGCGGGGTGGCCCTGGCGGTGCTCCTGATCCTCGCCCATGTGGTCTACGGCATCCCCGAGTCCGTTCCCGGCCTGAATCTGGACCGGCTCGGGGTGGTCGAAAGCGTGGGCGCCCTGGTCTTCCTGGTCACCGGGCTGGTGGGGCTGGCCGTGGGTGCCGGCTATCTGGCCAACCTGACGGGCGGCTTCCCGCCGGGCGAGCCCGGCGCCCTGGCCAGCGGGGGCATGATCCCGCTCCTCAATGTGGTGATCGGATTCAAGGTGGCCGCCGCGCTAGCCATGATGTTCCATCTCCTCACGCGCAAGCGGGCCGCCTCGCCATGATCGTCGCCGCCACCTATGCCGCCGCCGCCGCCGTGATGTGCATCGGGGCCTACGGGCTGCTGGTCCGCCGGAACCTGATCCACATCTGCATGTCCATCTCCATCATGGAGACCGCGGCCATCCTCCTGGTGGTGCTCCTGGCCTACGATCCCGCCGGTTCCGCGCCCATCCTCGACCCCGAGGTCGCCCGGTATGTCGACCCCCTGCCCCACGCCCTCGCCCTCACCGCCATCGTGATCGCCGCCGCGGTGACCGCGCTGGGGCTCGCCCTCGCCGTGATCATCCACCGCCGGCTGGGAACCCTGCGGATCGACGAGCTGCCGCGGCTTCTCCGATGAGCAGTTTCCCGGTCCTGGTCATCCTCATCCCTCTCGGCGGCGCGTTCCTGGTCTCGCTGGTCCAGCTTCTGCTCCCGCGTCTGGTGAAACCCCTTCTGATCGCGGTCGCCCTGGCCCAGGGCCTGGTCTCGGCGGCGCTGGTGACGGCGGTCGCGCGGTCGGGCGCGGTGAGCCACCATCTCGGCGGATGGCCGGCCCCGGTCGGCATCGCGCTGGTCGTCGACGAGCTTTCGGCGCTGTTCCTGGCTGTGGCCGGCATCGGCATGCCGCTCACGCTGCTCTATCTGACCGCCACCTCCCGGACGTCGCCCGGCAAGACGGCGGTGCTCCTCTGCCTGTACGCCGCCGCCACCGCCGGGCAGACCGTGACCGGCGACCTGTTCAATCTCTTCGTGTTCATCGAGCTGACCACCGTGGTCACCATCGGCCTGATCGCCCGCAAGGGCACGGGGGTGTCCGCCGCCCACGCGTTCCATTACCTCCTGTACGCCTCGCTGAGCGGGCTGTTCCTGCTGCTGGCCATCGTTCTGCTCTATCGGGCCACCGGCACCCTCGACCTGGCCCGGATCGCCGCGCTGGGCCCGGACCTTCCGCCGCGGGTCGCCGCCCTCGCCCTGGCCTCGGTGATGGTGGCCTTCGGGATCAAGATCGCCCTGGTCCCCCTGCACCTCTGGCAGCCCGGGGCCTATGCCGCCGCCGGCTCCAGCGTGGCCGCCGCCCTTTCCGGGGTCGGCATGACCGTGAGCACCTACGCTCTGGTTCGCCTGGTCTGGAGCCTGGGGGGCGGGAATGATGTGCCTGGGCTGGTGCTGCGGGTGCTTCTGGTCGGAGGCTGCGTCAACGTGCTGGTCGGCCATGTTCTGGGTCTGGTCCAGCGCGATATCCGGCGGATGCTGGCGTTCTCGAGCGTGGCCCATGCCGGCTACATCCTGATGGGGCTGGGCCTGGGCACGGCGGCGGGCCTGGCCGCCGGCATGCTCCACGCGGCGAACCATGCCATCATGAAGATGGCCGCGTTCTGGAGCGGCCGAGCGCTCATGCAGCATGCCTCCACCCCCTGGATCCCCCGGCTCCAGGGGGTCGCCTACGCCGCGCCGGGATGGTTCGCGCTGTTCATGGTGGCCACCCTGGCCCTGGTCGGCATCCCTCCGTTCCACGGCTTCGCCAGCAAGGCCCTGCTGGCCCGGGCCTCGCTGGATCAGGGCCTGGACCTCCCGGTGGTGGTCATCGCCGTGGGCACCGCGATCTCCCTGGCCTACTATGCCCGGCTCTATGTGGTGGCCTTGCGCATCCCGCGCCGGCCCCGTGCCCCCCCGCCCGCGTCCCCGGGCCGATGGGCCGCCGGACTCATCGTGGCCGTCCTATGCCTGGCCTGCCTGGCCCTCGGCTTCGCCACCCCGGCGGTGATGCCCGCATTGGACCGGGCCGCCATCCGGGCTTTCGGCCTGCCCGCAGCCGTCGGGCACCCCCGTTCCGAGACCACGCCCAGGTCCGCCCCTGACCCCTTCGGCCCGGAGGCGCCATGATCCGCCTTCTGCCCGGAATCGACACCGGCCTCTGGCTCCGCCCGCCGGCCGGAGTGTCGCTGCTGCTGCTGGGCGGATTCGCCGCCGTGGGGCTGCTCTGCATGGCCTACGCCTGGGCGGCCGAGCGCCGCCGTCCCGCGATGGCCGTGCTTGTCCATGTGGGCGGAGGCATGCTCACGCTCCTCGCGGGCGACCTGCTCACCCTGCTCATCGGCTGGGAGCTGCTGTCATTCTCCGCCTTCTTCCTGCTGGCCCGCCGGGGACGCGGGCCGGGCCTGCGGATCGCCCCTCTGTACCTCATGTTTCAGATCGGGGCGGCCGCCCTGCTCTTCGTGGCCATCATGATCCAGGCCCAGAGCACGGGGTCCCTCGATGTGGCCGAGCTGGTGCCCGACGCCCAGCCCTACGCGGCGGCCGCCGTGGTCGTGAAGATCGCGGTGATCCCTCTGCACGCCTGGCTGGTCCTCGCCTACACGTCGGCCCCCTTCGCGGTCGCCCCCCTGCTGTCCCTGTACACCACCAAGGTGGGGGTCTACTCCGCCGCCCGACTCCTGGTCATTCCCGGGCTGGCCGAGGTGGGGGCGGTCATGGCCCTGGCCGGCGTCATCGCGGCCCTCGCCCAGAAGTCGGGCCGCCGCCTGCTCGCCTACCACATCATCAGCCAGGTCGGCTACATGATGGCCGGCGTGGGCCTGGCCACCGAGCTGGGCAAGGAGGCCGGGCTCTACCACGCGCTCAACCACGTGATCTACAAGTCCCTCCTGTTCATGGTCATGGGGGCGGTCATTTTCCGCACGGGCCGCGAGCGGCTTGACCAGCTTGGTGGCCTGGCCCGGGCCATGCCCTGGACGTTCGCGGCCGGCATCGTGGGAGCGGCCTCCATCTCCGGAGTCCCGCTGTTCAACGGGTTCGCCAGCAAGGAGCTGCTCACCGCCGCCACCGAGGCGGGGTGGATCAAGCTCCTCCTCCTGCTCGCCTCCGCCGGCACCGGACTCTCGTTCCTCAAGTTTCTCAACGGAGTGTTCGTCCAGCCCCCCCGCGCGCCCTATCTGCACCCGATCCTCGAGGCCCCGCGATCGCTGCGCTGGCCCATGGCCGTCCTCTCCGCGCTCTGCCTGGCCGGCGGCCTCTGGCCTTCGGCCGGTCTCCCCGGGCTCGTCCACGACTACTACCGCCTCGAGTCCGTGGCCATGGCGGTGATCCCGCTGGTCGGCTCGGTCGTGCTGTGGCGGCTCGTTGGCCGCCGCCTGCTCGCCGCCACCCCGGCCCCGGCCCCGGGATGGCTGGGCCGCGAGGCCCGCAAGCTCGTCGGGGGGCTCCGCGCCGCCATCGTCGCCACCCACGAGGGCCCCTGGCAGGCGTACCTGATGCTGGTCTTCCTGGCCTGGGCGGCTCTGGCCTGGGCCTTGCTCCGGCAGGTCTCACCATGAGCCGCGACCCGCAGCCCCCGGCCGGCGACCCGCCCGTCCTATGCACCGTGGGCACCCGACAGCAGGCGGAATCGATCCGTCGGCGGCTGGAGGCGGCCGGGATCCCCTGCTGGATGCCCGACGCGGGGCTCGATGACGTGATGCCCGGACTGGCCGGCCCCCTCACCGGGCTGCGGGTCCGGGTGCGGGCCGGGGATCTCGACCGGGCGCGGGAGGTCCTCGCGGCCGGGGCGGCGCCGGCCGATCCGGAGACCGGGGCCGAGCCCGAGCCGGCGCCGGAGGAGGAGACTCCGCGGGATGTCCCCTGGGCCTTTACCCTCGCCTTCCTGACCGGAGGCGGCCTGCTGGTGTTCCTCGCCCTGCCCTACCGCCGGTTCCCGCCCGGCCCAGGTCTGCCGCGCCTGCTCTCCTCCACCGCCGCCTGGGTGCTCATCTTCCTGCTCGGCGGGGTGATGGGCATCGTCGTCCACCTCATCCGAGGCCACTGGCTGCGGACCCGCGCCCGGCGGCCGGGCGAAGATGCTGACAATCCTGACGCGGGCGATCGGGACCGGCCCGACCCATAGTCACCGTCCTTCCAGACCTTGCCCCGGCTGCCACGTCCGGACACGTGAACGCACGATCGTGCGTTCACGTGTCCGAGTCGATCACAGGTGCCGTCTGTCCAGACCTTGGACGATTCTGCCCGGACCCGCGATCGGCGCACCGACACACGGACACGTCCGCGTACGATCGTGCGTTTACGTGTCCGCTCCCTTCAAGCACAGAGCAGGGCCAATCAGCGGCGAGGACACCACCTTCGCCACGGCCAGAGCGCAGGCGCCGGCCCAGGGAAGCGCCTTCCTTGCCCCGAGACTCGATCCCACCCGCCCGCACTCTACGGCTGACGGTCGTAGGCAGCAGAGTGCGGCAGTGACGGGAGTGGCGAGAGGCTATCGTATCCCGCACCCTCCCGTGTCCCACCCCATATCCGGCTGAACCCCGCTGCGGCGGGGTTCAGCGGCCTGCACTGCTCTGAGACACCAACGCACGCTGTCCCCTTCAAACCACTGCTGGCCAACGGGATGTCCCGACGTGGCACGGCGCTTCCAGCCCGTGCCCGAGCGAGGCCGGATCCCGGATGGACCATGGTCGGCGGAAGCGCTGTTCATGGACGGACCGGGACCATATCTCGCGCGGCTCCGGGCTAGAAGCCCGGGCCACGAAGGGACCGGGCCACATCCCACACCCCACATCCCACGTCCCACAACTTGTCCGACGTAGCGCCTTGGCGAAGTCGGATCGCGCCAGCCATCTCCCCCCTCATCCGGTTGAACCCCGCTGCGGCAGGGTTCAGCGGCGGCGACTGACCGAGGACTCCTCCCCTCCACGCTTCACCGGCCCCCTCCTGTCGTGGTAGCGTCCGGCCATGTTCACCGACCCGCTCACCGGCCGCGAGCTGATCCTGACCGTCGTCGGCCTGGGGATCGGCCTGGGGATCGGCCTGGCGCTAGTGATCTGGAGCCAGGGGGCGGCGCGGCGGCTGGCGGCGGCCATGGTCGAGGAGA
>PXDE01000596.1 GCA_003566475.1 PVC group bacterium
CATGGCGGCCAGGGCACTCAGCCCCGACGCATGCATACAGGGCTCCACCGCCGACGGGGCCACCTTGCGGACGCCACGGACATGCACGGCCTTCATCTGGCCCTCCAGGCGGTCGATCCCGCCGAGACTCACCCCAAGCCACAGCGGGATGGGTTCCGCAGCCGACCCGAGGGAAAGGTTCGCCTGGGCCAGGGCCATCCGGGCCGCCACCAGCGTGAACTGGGTGAACCGGTTCATCCGCCGGGCCTTGAGGGACGGATCGAGGAAGTAGTCAGGTCGGAAATCCCGGACCTCGCCCGCGATCCGCGAAGGGAATCCGGACGCGTCGAAATGAGTGATGGGGCCGATGGCGCTCCTCGCCTCCAGCAGGCTGGCCCAGAAGGGGGCCACCCCGATGCCATTGGGGGCCACCACCCCGAGTCCCGTCACCACCACCCTGTCCGCGTTGCCCATCGGTTCTCCCCGCCACGTCGCGCCACCCGATCCAGGCATATTCGTATGGACCTGCATCCCCGGGTGTGGCAAGAGTTTTCCCGTTCAATGCCACATGCCGTCGGGTCCTCGCCACCCGCACGGCGGACCCCGGACCCCTACCCCGAGGATCAGCCCGATGAGTCACGTCCTGGAATTCCGCATGGTCCGCCCCCTTCTGCTGACCGGACTGGCCCTGGGGCTGCCCCTGACCGCGCGTGGCGACGGGTATCGGAACCCGCCCCCCGGCCCCGCCCAGGGCCGGGCCGGCAATGCCACCGCCTGGGGCGACGGGCCCACCGGTCTCCTCTACAACCCCGCCCATCTGACCGGCCAGGAGGCGGACGCGGCGGAACTCTCCCTGTCCATCGCCCGGACCCGGACCGACTTCCGGGGTCCGGATGGCGAGCGGGCCCGGTCCAAGGCGCCCTGGCAGACCCTGCCCACCCTCACCGCCGTCCATCCCCGCGAGGACTCCCCCTGGGCCTGGGGCATCGGCGTGGGCACGCCCTTCGGCCAGTCCGTGGAATGGGAGCGGGACAGCCCCTTCCGGTATTCCACCCCCTATTTCGCCGAAATCGCCATGGTGAACATCACCCCGGCCGCCGCGCGGCAGATGACGCCCGACCTGGCCGTCGGGGCCGGTCTGGATGTGTACGTGTCCACCATCGAGTTCCGCCAGGACGTCCCCTGGAGCGCCGTCCTGGGCGCGCCCGGCCTGCCGGACGGGGAGATCCGGGCCACCGGCGACGGCGCCGCCCTGGGCGGCCGGGCCGGATTCACCTGGGATCCGCGCGAAGGCCACCGCCTGGGCTTCGCCTACCGGAGCCGGTTCCGGGTGAACTACGACGGCGACTTCGAAACCCGGGGCGCCCCCCCTCCCCTGGACCTGGGCCGCCGCGACTTCTCCACCCGCATCCGCTACCCCGACATCCTGGCCATGGGCTACGGGGTGCGGATCACCGACGCCTGGCGGGCCGAGATCCAGGTCGAGCGCCTGCTCTGGTCGGTCAACCGCGAACAGCCCGTGGATGTGGCGCCGCCCTACGACGCCCTCGTTCCCGAACCGAGGATTCCCCAGCGGTGGAAGGACACCTGGACCGTCGGGGTGGGCACCGACTGGGAGTTCGCTCCGGGCTGGGTGGCCCGGGCCGGCTACGTGTTCCTGGAATCGCCCGTCCCCGACGAGACCCATTCGCCGCTGCTGTCGGACGCCGACCGCCACGCGGTGTCGGTGGGGCTGGGCCACCACCGCGACGCCCATGCCCTGGCCGTCTCCTACACCTATAGCGTGTTCCGGGACCGCGACACCGAGGCCGGCCGGTTCGAGTACGACGCCCACCTGGTCGGCGTCTCCTATGGATATGCGTTCTAGCCCCGATTCCCCCGGCGACGCGAAGCCGCCCCGGGTCGTGGTCATCGATGACGAGCGCGGCCCCCGGGAAAGCCTCCGGGTGCTGCTCAAGCCGACGTGCGACGTGGTGGTGGCCGATTCGGTGGCCCGCGGGCTGGAGTCGATCCGGGAGCAGGCCCCGGATCTGGTCATCCTGGACATCCGGATGCCCGAGCGCACCGGCATCCAGGGACTGGGCGACATCCGCGAGGCCGACGAGGATCTGTGCGTCTTTATGCTCACCGGCTATGGCGACCTCGACACCGCCCGCGAAGCCATCCGTCTGGGGGCCGACGACTACATCCGGAAGCCCTTCGACACCCGGGAGATGCTGGCGCTGGTTCACGATGGCGTGCGGCGGACCCGGGAGCGCCGGGCCGAGCGGCGCCAGCAGGCCGAGCTGACCGCCCTCGCCCAGCGGCTGCAGGCCGACCTGTCCAGGCATGCCCGGATGGCCGCCCTGGGGCTGGCCTCCTCGGAGATGCTCCACGACATCCGCAACCCCCTGGGCATCATCATGGGCTATGCCGACCTGCTGCGGGCGGAACTGGCCCGATCCACCGGGCGAGGCCCCTCGTCCGACACCCCGGCCCTGGAGTACCTCGACTCCATCCGGAACAGCCTCGTGCACTGCACCGAGATTCTGGAGAGCTGGCGGGCCCTCGGCAAGGCGGCCCCGCAGACCCTCGAGGCCATTCCGGTGGCGAGGTTCCTCGGCGAAATCGCCATGGCCTCGGCCACCCCCCAGGGATCGGCCCGGCCCCTGCTCAAGGTCGAGCCCGCCGCCCGGCGCGAGCAGATCTCCGGCGACCGGGTGCAGCTCCGCCGGGCGGTGCAGAATGTGGTCCAGAACGCCCTCCAGGCGGTCGAGCCCCCGGCCGCCGCCGTCATCCTCCGCTGCCGGCGGGACGGGGACTGGGTCGAGATCGCGGTCGAGGACAACGGGCCGGGCATCGCCGCCGAGGTTCTCCCGCACGTGTTCGACGCGTTCCATACCACCCGCGGCGACCAGGGCGGAACCGGCCTGGGGCTGTTCATCGCCCGCCAGGTCATCGAGACCCACGAGGGGAGCATCGCCATCCGGAGCGTTCCCGGCCAGGGCACGACCGTGTCCATCCGGCTGCCCCGCCTCGACCCCTCCGCCTCCCATGGATGAGGCCCTCCGGGCCTGGACCCGGGCTCTCGGTCCGGACGCGGTGGTCACGGGGCCCGCGCTCACCCCCTGGCTGGAGAATGCGGGCGGCGCGAGGCGGCAGGTTCCGGCCGCCCTGCGGCCCCGGTCCCTGGACGAGGTGGTGACCGTGGTCCGGATCGCCCGCCAGTACCGCGCGCCCGTCCATCCCATCTCGCGCGGCCGCAACTGGGGGATGGGCTCGCGCCTGCCTGTCCGGGACGGCGCGGCCATCCTCGATCTGAGCCGGATGGACCGGATCCGCGAGATCAGCGTGGGCGGCCGGTACGCGGTGATCGAGCCGGGGGTCACCCAGAGCCAGCTCCACCGGCGGCTGGCGGCGGACCAGATCCCGCTGATGTTCAACGTCACCGGGTCCGGCCTCGACACCAGCCTGCTCGGCAACGCCCTCGACCGGGGGGTGGGGTACTTCGGCTCGCGGGCCGAGGCCCTGTCCGGGCTGGAGGTGGTGCTGGGCACGGGCGAGGTCATCCGCACCGGGTTCGGGCACTGGCCCCAGGCCCGGACCACCCATCTCTACCGGCACGGGGTCGGCCCCTCCCTCGACGGGCTGTTCGCCCAGGGCAACGCCGGGATCGTCACCGCCGCCGGGTTCGAGCTGCTCCCCCGCCCCGAATCGGATGTCGCCCTCGTCGCCCGCCTGGACCGGGAGGAGGCTCTGCCCGAGGTCATCGGGATCCTGGCCGACCTCCGCCGCCGGGGGGCCATCGCCATGGTCGCCCACGTGGCCAACCGCGAACGGTCCCTGATCTCCCTGGCCCCCCTGCTGCTGGAGGAGCTGAGACGCCTCGAGGCCATCCCGTCCGGGGCCGACGCCCGGACCTTCACCGAGACCCTGCTCCGCCGCGAGGGCTTCGGCCCGTGGAGCGTGGTGGCCGCCCTGCCCGGCCGGGGCGCCCGCCTGGCCTGGGCCCGCCGGGAGGTCCGCAGAGCCCTCGGCCAGACGGCGCGGGTCCGCTTTCTCGGAGGGACCGCCATGCGCAGGGCGGAGGCGGTGCTGACCCGGCTCTCACGCTTCGCCGCCCCCCGGGCCAGGCTGGCCATGCTGCGGGCCATCCGGCCCCTGCGCGGCCTCGCCGTGGGCATCCCCACCGACGCCCCCCTCGAGGGCGTGTACTGGCCCGTGCCCGGATCGCGGCCCGACGACCCCGCAGACCCCGACGCCAGCGACGCCGGGCTCCTCTATGCCCTCCCCCTCCTCCCGGCGGACGCTTCGGACGTCCGGGCCTGCCTGGATGGCACCCGCCGGATCTTCACCGCCCATGGGTTCGAACCCGCCATCACTCTGAATCTGCTCGACGACCGCTGCCTCGAGGGGGTCATCAGCCTGGCCTTTCCCCGCACCGATCCCGACCGGGTCCGGGCCGGACGCGCCTGCATCCGCGAAGCCGAGCGCTTCTACCTCGACGCCGGCTGGCCGCCCTACCGCGTGGGCATCGACTCCATGGATCTCCTCACCGACCCCGACGATCCCTACTGGCGGATCGTGCGCGACCTGAAGAACACCCTCGACCCCGACCACATCATCGCGCCGGGGCGCTATAACCTCGACTGAGACGTTCCTTCCGCAACCCTCCGCGCTTACGCGGGGGTCAACTACCACCGTCGGATACGCTCCTGTCTCAACCGCTCCTCGATCCGCTTCGGATCCTGGCGGCAATCCAGCACCGCATGCACAAAGACCCAACCTTCGTCCATAAGGTAGTAGATGGCGTACGGAAACCGCTTGGAAAGCGCCCAATGGAACCCTTCCGGCGTCTTCGGATGGATCCCGGCGTAGAGGGCGAGAGCGTCGATGTCAGAATAGAGGCAATCCAGGAAGTAGCGGCCGACCTCCCGGCCCTGTGCTTGATAGAACGCAAAGCCATCGACGAGGTCCAGCTTCGCGTTGTCCAGAAGGCGGATCTTCACGAAATGCGTTCTTCGATCTGTCTCTTGGCGGTTTCCCAGTCGGTGTAACCGACCTGCCCGGACTCCGCCAGGCGCCGCCGCTCGGAAAGGACACGTCGATGCCAGTCCGGCGGCGTATACCCCTCTTGGGCCTGGGCGAGATCGGCCCAGATGTCCTCCATGATGCCGATTTTTTCGGCGACCGTCATTTCGTGCAGCGGCAAGGTTACTTTCATAGGATAAGAATGCTCCGCTTCGGGACAGGGTCAAGCCGACAATCGGCCTCGATGGGGCCCGGCGTCGTCAGTCGGCCACGGCGGCCGCCCATCCGGTGAGGATGGCGAAAGTGATGATAATGGGGGTGTGGCCGAAATTGTACTCGACCAGGCCGTTCACATGCAGGGCGACGAAGGCGGCGAGCACGCCCCAGGCCAGGGCCCGGGCCTCGGGGTCGCGGGCCCGCCGCACGCCCCGGACCATCGCCGTCCCCGCCACCGCC
>PXDE01000437.1 GCA_003566475.1 PVC group bacterium
AGGGGGAGGTCGGGGCGGCGTCCCCTCTTGTGCCTCCTTGCCTGCCCTACGTAGCGCCTTGGCGAAGTAGGGTGCGTCTTGTGGCCAATCCGGGGCTTCGCGCAGGTCTGGGTCGGACCGGGCTCGGGTCATGCACGGCTGAACGCTTGGCGCGTTCGGCTACGGGCTGCGCGCTAGTCCAGGTCGGAGCGGGCTCGGTTCATGGGCGGCCAAACGCTCGGCGCGTTCGGCTACGGGCTCTGCGCGGATCGGGGGCGGTTCGATTTCGGATCATGTTCGTCCACGGCCTGGGCGGCCGCGGCTACGGGCTTCGCGCGGGGCTTCTCTCCCCGGCCTCTTTGCGCTCTCTGCGTTCTCTGCGGCAGACCCTCCTCCCCATTCGCGTTCATCCCCTCCCCCGGAGGGGGGCCCAAAGGGCGGGGTGGGTTGGGCGTCCATGTCTTCATCCCGCCTTGGCGGTGATTCGCGGTTCTCCCTCTTCTCCCCCCTCTGTGAACCTCCGTAACCTCCGCGACCTCTGTGGTCCAATCGGTTGCGCGGGAAGCCGCGCCGGGTGTTTCGTGGTTTCCCCGCCATGCGGTTTACAGTTGCCGCCCCGGGCGGGACCGTGTAAGGCATACGGGCATGCACGTGTGGACCCATTGGCGGAGTCGGGGCGGATGAGCTGATCTCGCAGCCTGCGGGATCCGATCCGCCCCGGTGTCCCCACCGGGGCTTTTTTGTCACCTATGCTCGCCAAACGCATCATTCCCTGCCTCGACATCGCCGCCGGACGGGTGGTGAAAGGGGTGAACTTCGTGAAGCTCCGGGACGCCGGGGATCCGGTGGACTGCGCCCGGGCCTACGAGGCCCAGGGGGCGGACGAGCTGGTGTTCCTGGACATCACGGCGTCCCACGAGGGCCGCGACACCCTGGTCGAGACGGTGGGCCGGGTGGCCGAGCAGGTGTTCATGCCGCTGACCGTGGGCGGGGGCATCCGCACCGCCGACGACGTGCGGGCGGTGCTCCAGGCCGGGGCGGACAAGGTGTCGGTGAACACGGCCGCGCTGCTGCGGCCGGAACTGATCGACGAAACGGCAGGCCGGTTCGGCAGCTCGACCATGGTCCTGGCCATCGACGCCCGGCGGACCCCCGGGGGCGGCTGGACGGTGACCAGCCACGGCGGCCGCCAGGACACCGGGCGCGACGCGGTGGCCTGGGCCATCGAGGGCGTGGAGCGCGGGGCGGGGGAGATCCTGCTCACCAGCATGGACGCCGACGGCACCAAGGACGGGTTCGACCTCGAGCTGACCCGCACGGTGGCCGGGGCGGTGCCGGTGGCGGTGATCGCCAGCGGCGGGGCGGGCACCCTCGACCACATGCGGGCGGGGCTGATGGAGGGCGGGGCCGACGCCGTGCTCGCGGCCTCGATCTTCCACTTCGGCGAGTTCACGATTCCGGAAGTGAAATCCTATCTGCGCGACCATGGCGTGACGGTGAGGCTATGAAGGAACTTGAGGAAGGCGCCGGGCTGGCGCTCGATTTCGACAAGCTGGAGAAGGCGGTGGCGGGGTCGAAGGGGATCCTGCCCGTGGCCATCCAGCATGCGGACACCCGGGAGGTGCTGCTGATCGCCTACACCAACCGGCGGGCCTTCGAGGAGAGCCTGCGGCAGGGCAAGGTGGTGCTCTGGAGCACCAGCCGTCAGGAGCTGTGGGAGAAGGGCAAGACCTCGGGCAATATGTACGACCTGGTCGAGGTCCGGGTGAACTGCGAGCAGAACTCGCTGCTCTACCTGGCCCGCCCCGCCCCCGGCGCATCCGGCATCTGCCACACCCGGAACGCGGAGGGCAAGGCCCGGAACTGCTACTACCGAAGGATCGACACGACGACGATGACGCTGGAGAACCTGGATCCGTGAGGAGGAAGAAGGGGGGAACCGGAAGGCGGAAACCTGAAGGCTGAAACCGGAAACCTGAAACCGGAAACCTGAAACCGGAAACCTGAAACCGGAAACCTGAAGGCGGAAAGGCCTACGAAGACGCTATGCACGCTATGCTCGCGCAACACGCAGAAACAACGGCGAGGACGCCGTTGCTACGGCCGCTTCTCCAGCGTGGTGTCTCTCAACCCTCATCCGGCTGAATCCAACGGCTCAGCGGCCCTTACTGCTCTGACACACCCATGCACGTCATTCTCCACAAGTCACTGTTCGCCACCAGGATGTCCCCGGCGTGGCACGGGGGCGCCTGCCCCCGTGCCCCTGCCGCCAGAACAAGCCGTCGGCCCTGGAAAGATTCCCCGCCACCTGGAGGATCCCAGAGGCTCGGGGGGAGGCCCCCCCGGGCCACGGGAAGGCCGCATCCCGTACCTCGCATCACGAATCCCGCATCCTGCATCGCCCCAGCCGTCTCACCCCACATCCGGCTGGACCCAGCGGTCCAGCGGCGGGGACAGACCTCTGACCCCTGCCTCCTGACCACTCGCCGAACCCTGAACCCTGAACCCTGAACACTCCTCCCCAATCCCCAATCCCCAATCCCCAATCCCCAATGACCCGCCGCGAAGCGGCTCTGCCCATGCACCACCCCACGCTCCATCAGTTCCGCGACCGCGCCCGCCAGGGGAACCTGGTGCCGGTGTGGCGCGAGATGCTGGCGGACCAGGAGTCGCCGGTGTCGGCCTATGCCCGGCTGCGGGCGGGGCGGAAGTCGGAGGCGGGCATGGGGGCGTTCTCGTTCCTGCTGGAGAGCGTGGAGGGCGGGGAGCATCTGGGGCGGTTCTCGTTCCTCGGCACCTCGCCCGCGCTGGTGCTGAAGGCCACGGGCACGCGGGTGGAGATCACCCGGGCCGACGGGACCACCGGGACCCGCGAAGGCCAGGATCCGCTGGCCGTGCTGGCGGAGGAGATGGCCCGGTTCCGGCCGGTGCCCGATCCCGCGCTGCCCCGGTTCTTCGGCGGGGCGGTGGGGTTCCTGGGCTACGACCAGGTGGCCAGCTTCGAGCCGGTGCCCCTGCCCGGGGCCGAGGGCCTGGGCGGGCCGGACAGCGTGTTCTGCCTGGCCGACTCGATCCTGGTGTTCGACCGGGCGCGGCAGACCATCAAGGTGGTGGTGAACGCCCACATCGAGGACGACCCCGACGCGGCCTACGCGGAGGCGGTGGCCCGGATCGACGCCCTGGTGGAGCAGCTCGGCCAGCCGGTGGCGGGGGCGCTGGTGGACGCGGGGCCGGAGCCGGAGGCCCCGGAGGCGGCGTCGAATCTGACCCGCCCCGCCTACGAGGCGGGGGTGGAGCGGGCCCGCGAGTACATCCGGGCCGGGGACGTGATCCAGGTGGTGCTGTCGCAGCGGTTCTCGGTGCCCTACGCGGGGGAGGCGCTGGACGTGTACCGGGCCCTGCGGTCGATCAATCCCTCGCCCTACATGTTCTGCCTGGAGTTCGACGACCTGCGGCTGGTGGGGTCGTCGCCGGAGATCCATGTGCGCTGCGAGGACGGCAAGGTCGAGGGGCGGCCTATCGCGGGCACCCGGCCCCGGGCCGATTCGGCCCAGGCCGACGACGCGGCCGCCCAGGAGCTGCTGGCCGACCCCAAGGAGCGGGCGGAGCACATCATGCTGGTGGACCTGGCCCGCAACGACATCGGGCGGGTGTGCGAGTACCGGTCGGTCGAGGTGCCGGAGCTGATGGTGATCGAGCGCTACAGCCATGTGATGCACATCGTGTCCGACGTGACCGGCCGTCTCGCGCCCGGGCGCGACGTGTACGGGCTGATGCGGGCCACCTTCCCGGCGGGCACGGTGAGCGGCGCCCCCAAGGTGCGGGCCATGCAGATCATCGGCGAGCTGGAGCCGGACCGGCGCGGGGCCTACGCGGGGGCCGTGTGCTACTTCAGCTACACCGGCAACCTCGACTCCTGCATCACCATCCGCACCGTGCAGCTCACCGAAGGCCGGGCCCATGTGCAGGCGGGGGCGGGGATCGTGGCCGACTCGGTGCCGGCCCGGGAGTTCGAGGAGACGCGCAACAAGGCCCGGGGCATGCTCAAGGCCATCGCCCTGGCCGAGCGGTTCGCGGCCGCCCGGGAGGAGACGCGGGCATGATCCTGGTCATCGATAACTACGATTCCTTCACCTACAACCTGGTCCAGTACCTGGGCGTGCTGGGGGCGGAGGTGAAGGTGGTCCGCAACGACGAGACCACGGTGGAGGAGATCGCGGCCTGGAACCCCGAGCGGATCCTGGTGAGCCCCGGCCCCTGCACCCCGAACGAGGCGGGCATCTCCTGCGCGGTGATCGAGCGGTTCGGGACCGACCGTCCGGTGTTCGGGGTCTGCCTGGGCCACCAGTGCCTGGGCCAGGTGTACGGGGGCCGGGTGGTGCGGGCGGACCGGCTGATGCACGGCAAGACCTCGCCCATCCGGCACAACGGGGAGGGAATTTTCGCCGCCATGCCCAACCCGTTTGAGGGCACCCGCTACCATTCGCTGCTGGTCGAGCGGGCCAGCCTGCCTGATGTCCTCGAAATCACCGCCGACACGGCGGAAGGCGAGATCATGGGGCTGCGGCACAAGGAACTTCCCGTGCACGGGGTGCAGTTCCATCCCGAATCCATTCTCACCCAGGACGGAATGACCCTCGTCCGCAACTTCCTGGAGCTATGAGCACAGAACGCGAGGCCGATCTGGGGTTCGCCCGGCTGGACCTGGAGCGGGTGAACCGCTGCGGGACGCCGGAGGCGGTGTACGCGCCGGGCAAGACGCCCGCGCAACTGATTGCCATCCTCAACCGGCTGCGGGAGAGCCATCCGCACGTCATGGCCACGCGGGTGACGCCCGAGGTGGCGGAGAAGGTCGTCCATTCCGTGCCCCGGGCGGTGTTCCACGAGGCGGGCCGCTGCATCCTGGTGGACCGCGAGCCGCTGGGGGAGGGGATCGGCAAGGTGACCGTGCTCACCGCCGGGACGTCCGATCTGCCGGTGGCCGAGGAGGCGCGGCTGACCGCCGAGCGAATGGGGGCGGCGGTGAAGCTGGTGGCCGATGTGGGGGTGGCCGGGCTGCACCGGCTGCTCACCCGGCTCCCGGACCTGCAGGACAGCCGGGTGGTGGTGGTGGTGGCGGGAATGGAGGGGGCGCTGCCCTCGGTGGTGGGCGGGCTGGTGGCCTGCCCGGTGATCGCCGTCCCCACCAGCGTGGGCTACGGAGCCAACTTCCAGGGCCTGAGCGCCCTCCTCGGCATGCTCACCTCCTGCGTGCCCGGGGTGGTGACCGTGAACATCGACGACGGCTTCGGGGCCGGCGTGGCGGCGGCGCTGATCAACCGGCGGGGCTGACGTCCAGGGGGCCGCGCAGCGGCGGACGCGCGAGGGAGGGCTGCGCCCATGACCTTGACGCCCGGGAAGCCCCCCGATCCGCTCACGGCACAGGCCTATGTGAGCCCACGATCGTGGGCTCACATGGGCCTCGCC
>PXDE01000265.1 GCA_003566475.1 PVC group bacterium
ATCGGGCTCGTGGCGGAGTCTCCGCTCGACCACCTCGCCCTGCTGCTGGGCCACCAGGCCGAGGCCCTGCGCGTCCTGGCCCGGGGCATCGACCCGCGCCCGGTGGTCCCCCAGCCTCCGGCCGCCCAGTCCTACAGCCGTCAGCACACGTTCGACGAGGACACCCCCGACGAGGCCCGGGTCGAGGCCCGGCTCCGCCAACTCGCCGACGATCTCATGATCCGCGTCCGGGCCGAGGCCAGGGTCATCCGCACCCTCGCCGTGCGCGTCCGCTACAACGACATGGACGAGGACCAGCGGTCGGAGAGCCTGACCGAACCCACCGACCTCGAGACCGATCTCTATCCCCGCCTGCGCGTGCTGCTCCGGGCGGCCTGGCGGCGGCGGGTGAGCCTGCGCATGGTGAGCCTCAAGCTGTCCTCGGTCTATGCCGCCCGCGTTCGCGCCCCCGAACTCGATCTCGACGGCAGCGCCCTCGGCTACCCGACCCGCCGCCGCCTCGCCGAGGCGGTGGACCGTATCCGCGAAGCCCAGGGACGGTACGCCGTGGTGCGGGGGCATGATCTGGCGCTGAGGACGGCGAACCACCAGCCTTCGCATAGCTTCGGCACGGCACGCGAAAGGCACGAAAGGGCACGAAAGGGGAAGGGCGGTGTGGGTTCTCGGGGTCGGCTTTGCCCAGCGCCCTGTAGCGGCCGCTCGACCGAGTCTGCGAGGGAGAGCGGCATCCTTCAGCGTTCCTCAGAGCAGGGGTCAGCAGCTTGGAGTCAGCCTCAATCAGGAGCGGCTGACAGCCATCGGAACCTAGGAGCGGGACACCACACTGAGGAAACGGCGGGGACGCCGTTTCTACTGGCCGGCACGTGCGCAGCGGTCGTGGCCACGGCGTCCTCGACGTCGCTCCCCGCGCGTTGCGCGAGCATGTCGCGCGTCGGCGCCGAAGCTCCGTCAAGCCCATCCACCCCTCCACCCATCCATTCATCCCCTCGTTCATCCACCCACCCATCCATCCACCCATCCACCCATCCACCCATCCCGGCCGCCCTGCGGCCGGGATGGATCCCCCTCCACGTCCACAGCCACTACTCGTTCCTCGACTCGACGCTGTCGCCCGAGGCCATCGTGGCCCGGGCGGCGGGGGAGGGGCTGGCGGGGGTGGCGCTGACCGACACCGGGGCGCTGCATGGCGCGGTGCCGTTCGTGCAGGCGGCGCGGAAGGCGGGGGTCCGGCCCATCCTGGGCGCGGAGATCCGGGTGGATGGCCGACCCCTGCTGCTCTACGCGGCCACCGGCGAGGGGTACACCCGGCTCTGCCGCCTGCTCTCCGCCGGCCGCGCCTTCGCCGCCGCGTCGCTGCCCGCCGACACCGGCGGGCTGATCGCGGTGGGGGCCGATCCCGCGCTGGCCGACCGCTTCCCCGGCGCGTTCTATCTGGGCGCGGCCCATGGACGCATGGCCAGACGGTTGCGGCACCACGGCCTGCCCGGGGTGGCCGTGCCCGGCATCCACTACGGCCCGCCCGAGGACCATCTGGCCTGGCAGGTGGTGCAGAGCATCCGCACCCTGACCCTGCTCGGGCATCCGCACCCCGAGAAACGGCAGGGCCGGGGACACCATTTCCCGACCCGGGCCGAGGTCGCCCGCTGGTTCGAGGACGCCCCGGACTGGCTCGACCGCACCCGCGAACTGGCCGACCGCTGCACGTTCGACCTCGAGCTCGGCCGTCTCCAGTTCCCGGCCTTCGTCCCGCCCGACGGCTCCACCCCGCGCGCGTTCCTGCGGGCCCGGGTGATGGAGGGGCTGGAGGCCCGATACGAGGGGAGGGTTCAGGGTTCAGGGTTCAGGGTTCAGGAAGTGGTCAGTGGTCAGGAGTCAGGGGTCGGGGGGGCGATCCGACTTCGCCAAGGCGCTACGTCGGACACGTTGCGGGATGCGCGATGCGGGATGCGTGGCAACCGAAGATTGACGATTGACGAGGCACGATTGACGAAGTGCGAGGCGACCATCCCCGTGGCCCGGGGGGGCCTCCCCCCGAGCCTCCGGGATCCTTCGGGTGGCGTCGGGATTTCTTCCGGGTCCGGCGGCCCGATCCAGGTGCAGGGCACGGGGGCAGGCGCCCCCGTGCCACGTCGGGACCATCCTGCTGGGAGACATCGGTTTGTGGGGAATGATGTGCATGGTGTCTCAGAGCAGGGGTCAGGAGGGGAGATCCGGGCCCAGATCGAGCAGGAACTGGAGATGATCCACGAGGTGGGCTACGAGGAGTATTTCCTGGTGGTGTGGGATCTGCTGCGGCGGTGCCGGGAGCGGGGGATCGACTGGCTCACCCGGGGCAGCGCGGCGGATTCGCTGGTCTGCTACTGCCTGGGCATCAGCGGTGTCTGCCCGGTGCGGTTCGGCCTCTACTTCCGGCGGTTCCTCAACCGGGAGCGGATGCGGATGCGGAAGCTGCCGGACATCGACATCGACTTCCCCCACGACCGGCGCGACGAGGTGATCCGAATGGTGCTCGATCTCCACGGCCCGGAGCACGCGGCCATGGTGGGCGGGTTCTCGACCTTCCAGGCCCGGAGCGCGTTCGCCGAGGTGGCCAAGGTGCTGGGGGTGTCGGAGTTCGAGGTGCGCAAAATCACCGCCCGCATGCCCTGGACCATCCGCTCGGGCTCGCTGCGCGAGACCCTGGCCGCCAATCCCGAGGCGAAGGGGCTTCCCCTCGACGAGGAGCCCTACGCCACCGCCCTCGACCTGGCCGGCCGCCTCGACGGCGTGCCCCGCTATCCCAAGATGCACCCCTGCGGGCTGGTCATCGCGCGCGATCCGCTCCCTGCCCTCACCCCGGTGTTCACCTGCGCCAAGGGCTGGCCGGCCACCCAGTTCGACATGGACGCGGCCGAGGCGGTGGGGCTGGTGAAGTTCGACCTCCTGGCCCAGGCCGGGCTGTCCACCCTGCGCGACGCGGCCGCCATGCTGGCCGATCGGGGCATCCAGTTCGACCGCCGGGCCCTGGCCCCGTGGCAGGATCCCCGGGTGTGGGATCTGGTGGCCTCCGGTCAGGCCCGGGGGGTGCACCACATCGAAAGCCCGTCCATGGTCACCCTGGCCCGGCGCTGCCAGGTGCGCGACATCGACGCCCTGGTGGCCATCGTGTCGGTGGTGCGGCCCGGCGCGGCCAACGAGGGCCGCAAGGAGCAGTTCACCCGTCGCTACCAGGGGCTGGAGCCGGTGACCTATCCCCACCCCTGCCTGGAACCGGTGCTCCGCGACACCTACGGGATGCTGGTCTATGAGGAGCAGGTGCTCCAGATCTGCGAGGTGTTCGCGGGCTGGGACGGGGAGTCGTCCGACCGCCTCCGCCGCGCCCTGGGCAAGCAGGACTGGAGCAAGGTCGAGGCGCTCTGCCCGGGCTTTCTCGCCGCCGCCCGGGCCCGGGGCCGGACCGACGCCGAGACCGACGCGGTGTGGCGGTACATCACCCAGTTCTACGGCTACTCGTTCTGCAAGGCCCACAGCGCGGCCTACGGGGTGGAGGCCTACGAGGTGGCCTGGCTCAAGACCTACCACCCGGCCGAGACCATGGCCGCCGTGCTCACCCAGGGCAAGGGGTTCTACCGGCCGCTGGTCTATGTGCTGGAGTGCCACCGCCTCGGCATCCCCATGCGGCCGCCGGACGTGAACGACCCCGGCCCCGGGTTCCGGGTGCGCGGCGGGGCCATCCGGGTGCCGGTGGGCGAGGTCAAGAGTCTGTCCGCCGCCCTGCCCGGACGGATCGCGGCGGCGGTGGCCCGCGAGGGGCGGTTCGCCTCGCTGCGCGAGTTCGTCCGCCGGACCGGGCCGTCGGCCGAGGATCTCGAACGGCTGCTCCGGGTCGGGGCCCTGGACGGGTTCGGGGGCTCGCGGCTGGAGCGGTTCTGGCAGATCCAGCGGCTGGTCCGGGGCGACCGCGACGCCGGGCGCGGGCAGGGCGTGCTCGCGGCGGCGGAGGGCGGTCCCGCCGCCCCGCCGGTCGCCCTCCAGGCCCCGGACCGGCGTCAGATCCTGCGCGACGAGATCGAGCTGCTCGGCTACACGGTGAGCGCCCATCCTCTGGATCTCCACGACGATCTCGACTGGGACTCCTACTGCGCGGTGAAGGACCTGCCCCGCTGGGTGGGACGGCGGGTGATCTGCTGCGGCCTGGTGGTGCAGGACCGCATCGCCCACCAGATGAGCGGCGAGCTGATGAAGTTCCTCACCCTGGCCGACCGCACCGGCATGGTGGAGACCGAGCTGTTCGCCCGGACCTACCGTCAGTACGGCCTGGCCACGGTGCGGTTCCCGGTGCTCGAGGTCGAAGCCACCGTCGAGCCCTTCGAGAACGACCGCGGCTTCACCCTCCGCGTACACCGGGTGGGGGAACCACGAAAGGCCCAGCGCGGCGACAAGCCGCAATCAATTGGACCACAGAGGGCACGGAGGTTACCGAGGTCCGCAGAGGTGGAGAAGAGGGTGAACCGCGAATGGACCCTACTTCGCGCAGCCGCTTCGTAGGGCAAGCTGCCAATGGACGCGAATGGGGAGGGGGATCTGCCACAAAGAACGCAGAGAGCGCAAAGGGTCAGAGGGGAGGATGGCCACAGGAGTCACAAGAGTGGGGGCGGCCAGGACGGTCAGGGCGACCCGCCGCGTGCGGACGACGCCCGGATCTCCCCCTTGTAGCGGCCGCTCGACCGAGTCTTCGAGGAAGAGCGGCTCCGCCCGGGGGACGAGGGAGGTTGCGACGCCGGGAACGGATCGCGAATGGACCCAGCGCGGCCACCGGCGGAAACCGAACGAACCAAAGAGGTCGCGGGGGTTACGGAGGTTCGCAGAGGGGGGGGGGAGTTGAGATGGTGAAAAATTTGCGCGGGCGGGTAAAGTTCTCGGGAATAGCAGTGCAAATGGGAGGGGCGGTGGGTTGATGGCAGGCGTGAAGGAAATTGTGGCTGTGGTTGAAGGCTACCCCCTGATCCACTAGGTTCGAAGTATGAGCGACCGGTACGAGGTCATCATCTACTGGAGCGCCGACGACGGGGCGTTTGTGGCCGAGGTGCCGGAACTGGCCGGCTGTGCGGCCCATGGACCTACCCGGGAGGAGGCGCTGGCCCAGGCCCAGACCGCGATCGCGCTCTGGCTCGACACCGCCCGGGAGTTCGGAGACCCGATCCCCGAGCCCAAAGGCCGACGGCTGGTGTTCGCCTAAGGAGATCGCTCGGGAATCACGAAGGCCCCGGGGATTCCGGTGTCGAGCGTGGCCAGGCGGAGTCCGTGGCGCCGGGCCAGATCCGACAGGTGGGCGTCCAGAAGGTCGCGCACAACCGCGGCCGTAAGGGTCTTCATGGCCATGCCGTAAACGCAGTGAGGATTCGGTCAAGTCCGGCCACCCTCACGGAATGGCGAGCGCCCTCCGCCCCTCCGTCGCCCTGAAATTCGCGTCCATCCACCCCGGCGTGTCGCGGCGTAGCCTGGCGAAGCCGGAAGGGGTGCCCGAAGGGAGGGGAGGGCTGGGCGTTCATTCGCGGTTCAGAACGGACTGGGGGCTGTATCGTCCCGGCTCAGGGACGTCGCCTGGCCGAGGGAAGGTCAGCCAACCAGGCCGGCAGGTCCCCGTCGCCAGTCCTCTCCCCGGCGAGGATCCAGCTCAGGTTGAAGCGGGCCAGGCGTCCGGAGGAGTCGGGGTGGCCGCCGGTCTCGTAAAGCAAATAGACCCAGCCTTCCCCCGCCGTGTCCGGACGGCCCGCGCCGAGCGAGGAATAGGCGAAGCCACCGGCGTCCACCACACGCCGGACCGGCCAGGTGACGCCGCCGTCGAAGCTGGTCCAGACCACGCCATTTCTCCTTCCCCGTCGGCTGATGATGTTGCTGAAGACCAGGATGTCGCGCCCCCGCACGGGCAGGCGCACCAGGCCGCCCATGAGGCCGTAGGTGGTGTCCCGGTTGCCGTCGGGCAGCGCCGCCACCTCCACCAGGTCGGTCCAGGTGACCCCCCCGTCGTGGCTGCGGGCGGCCCAGCGCTGCCGCGCCTGGTCCGGCTCCGGCGCCCAATGGCGGCGCGTGTTGTAGTACAGCGTGCCATCCGCCAGCTCGACGATGCAGGCCTCGCCCGCGCCCGGCAGGGGGACGGGCTCGCTCGCCTGCCAGGTGTGGCCACCGTCGTCGCTGAAGATGGCGTTCGTGGTGTGCGTGGGCCAATGGGCCCGGTCGTTCCCTTCGCCGTACCAGCGGCTGGGCCGGATCAGACGGCCCCGGTGCGGGCCATGGCGGAGGGTGATGCCGTGCTCGTTCATGTGCATGGAGGGAACGTGGCCCGCCTGGTTGCCGCGGATCGCCGTCTCCTGCTCCCGCCAGGTCCGGCCATGGTCCTGCGAGCGGAAGATGGTGAGGGCGGCCGGAGGATGGGCCGCCTCGACGAAGGCCAGGATGTCGCCGGTGGTCTCGTCCACGGTGACCCCGCCGCCCATGAACCCCGTCCCCACCTCGATGGCCGGCCCCCAGGTCCGTCCCCCGTCCTCGCTCCGACGGACCACGACGCCGCTCCAGAAAGCCAGGACCGTCCCGTCGGTCGCGGTGACCACGTTGGGAAACCGGTCGCCCTCGAAGAGATCGGAGAATTCGATTTGTGGCGAGGTCATAAAAGGCTCCAAAGTGCCTTCGCGGGGCGATGGCAGGCGGGGTGAGGCGCAGGCGCCCATGGCGAGGGGCAGGGCCGCGACAAGCAGCCGGACCCATACGCGAATCAGGGTCGAGTGGCGGGCCATCTTGCGTGCTTGCGGGTTCAGATTCATGCACTTACCCATATCGGGGGACGGTATGTGTGTCGAGGCGGAGCCGCTTCGGCTCCGAGGGCGGCCCGCAGCCTTGACCTCCGGCCATCCGCCAAGCATGTTGCCGGGCACCTGAACCCGAGCCTGGAGACGAGCATGAGCGAGGATGCCCGCCCCACCATCGAGACCCTTCGCGACGCCCTGGCCGCCGGGGAGTCCGGAGCCCTGCGCGACCTGCTGACCCAATGCCGCGCCGAGGATCTGGCCGAGGCGGTGGGCGACTTGCCCATGCGCGAGGTGGCCGTCCTGCTCGATCACTTGTCGCCCGAAGCCCTGGGCGAGGTGCTGGTGAATCTCGACTCCGAGTTCCGGGACGACCTGCTGGAGAACCTGGACGCCGAGGCCATGGCCGGGGCCCTCGAGGCCCTTCCCGCCGAGGACGCGGCCGATCTGGTAGAGCAGTCGGAGCACGAGGTTGTCGAGGAAGCGCTCCGGGCCATGGACGAGGCGGCGGCGGGGGAGATCCGCAAGCTGCTGGCCTATCCACCGGAGAGCGCGGGGGGCATCATGGCCCCCGACGCCTTCGCCCTCGACGGCGGGGGCAACTCGGGCTCCCAGGCCGCCACCCTCATCGTGCGCAGCCTGGCCACCGGGGACGTGCGGCCGCAGCACTATGTCCGGCTTCTCCTCCGGGAGTTCGGGGTCTCGCTGACCCTGGGCCTCACCATGGCGGTGGCCGTCTACATGGTAGCGTATTTTGTCCGGGGCGACCCCGAAGTGGCCCTGGCCGTGTCCATCTCCATGGTCTGCATCGTGGTCATCGGGAGCCTCATCGGCATGTCGCTGCCCTTTGTCCTCCACGCGGTCCGGCTCGACCCCGCCACCGCCAGCGCCCCGCTGGTCACCTCCGTGGCCGACATCTCGGGCGTGCTCATCTACCTGGGCATCGCCAACGCCATCCTGGGGCTGGTGGCCGAGACCTGACGCGGTCGACCTCGGCGGGTTCCACCTCTGGGCACGGGGGCAGGCGCCCCCGTGCCACGGCGCGGTCAGTCCCGATCCGACAGCGGCCGGGCGTAGAAGGGGAAGGCCTCGGCCCGGGCGTCCGGGGGCACGATCTTCCAGCGCTTGTAGGTCCAGAGCCAGGCTTCGGGATGCTCGCGCACCGCCTGCTCGGTGGCCTCGACCATGCGGCGGACCAGGGCCGCGTCGTCGGGGAAGGCGGCCACCTCCTCGGAGGTCAGGTAGCCCGCGCTGCCCCCGTGGTAGCCGCCGTCGGGGCGGGGGACCAGATGACCGAAGAACACCCCGGCCCCGGTCTTGCGGGCCAGCCAGGCCGGGGCCGGGGAGACCGGCACCGGATGCCCGAAGTAGTCCACAAACACCCCGCCGCGCCTGGGTTTTGTGTTCTGATCCACCAGCAGCGCCACCCGCCCGCCCGCCCGCAGGGTCCGGATCAGCGCCCGCACCGCGCCCTCCTGCGGAACGATGCGCTGGCCCGTCCGCTGGCGCAGGGCCAGGAAGTGGGCCTCCACCGCCGGGTTCTTTAGCTGGGCGGCCACGCTGACCAGCTCCGCTCCGTTCAGAGCCACCGCCTGGCCGAGCAGCTCCCAGTTGCCGAGATGCGGGGTGAGGGCCACCGTGGGGCCGGGGCCGAACAGCGGGGCGTAGGCCTCCGGGTCGAGATGCACCCAGGTCCGGATCCGCGCCTCGGTGTCGCGGCCGAACCAGAACAGGTCCACCACCATCCGCGCCGCCGTGCGGAAGCTGCCCCGAAGCACCTTCCGTCGCCGACGGTCAGTCCAGTCCGGAAAGGCGAGCCGCAGGTTGGCCATGCCCACCTTCCGGTGGTGGGGGGCGAACGCCGCGCCCACCGTGCCCATGAGGTCGGCCAGCCCCACCACCACCCGCCGGGGCAGCCGCGGCACCACGGCCAGGGCGAGGCGGGTCAGCGCGACCTCGACCCGCTTGCGGACGGGACGGAGGCGGCGGCCGAGCCGACGGAGGGGGGAGGGCGGGGTGGAGGTCATTCGTGGGGGGGCGCTATGAGCCGGGTGGGACTCGAACCCACGACCCGCTGGTTAAAAGCCAGCTGCTCTACCGACTGAGCTACCGGCCCGCCTGAACTGCGATCCGGTGAGCCTAGCCGCGATGCCGGGGATTTGTCAAAAGGCGATGCGCTCCGGTACAGTGCGGGCATGCGCTATACCCGCCCCGGTCTGCTCAACCTCTGGATCCGCCCCGGTCGGGGCGGCATCATCCTCGTGGTCGCGGTGATTGCAGGCTTCCTCCTTCACACCCCGATCGACCATGCCTCGGGCGGGGATGCCTCCTATTGGCTCGGCCTGAGCCGGGAGGGAATGTTTCGGGGCGCGGTCTGGCAGCCCCTGACGTTCTGGCTGGTCCATGGCTCGCCAATGCACCTCCTGTTCAATGCCTTTCTTCTGTTTATCCTCTCCCGGCCGGTTGAGCACGAGGTGGGCACCCGGCGGTTCTGGATCCTGGCCGGAGCCAGCCAGCTTGCCGGCGCGGCGATCTGGCTGCTCTGGAGCCATCGCCTGTGCATCGGCGCCTCCGGGATCGTGTTCGCCCTGATCGGGGCCTTCGTGGCCCTGGGCCCCCACCGGCCGGTGCTGCTGTTCTTTGTCCTCGAAATGCCGGCCTATGTACTGGGGGTGGGGCTGCTGGTGATCCAGCTCGTGGTCATGGTGGCAAACCCCGGCAGCGATACCGCCCACATCGTTCACCTGGCCGGAGGGTTCACCGGGTTTCTCATGTTCTGGCCTCCGGTGCGGGCCTGGTTCGGGGAGCGGACCCGGGATGTCCGCATCCGCAAACGTCGGCTCCGGGTGATCGAGGGCGGTGCGGCCGGCGGGACGGGGGCCTCGGGCGCCGACGTGGATGCCCTGCTCGACAAGATCGCCCGCGAAGGCATGGCCAGCCTCACCGCCCGCGAGCGGGCCCAGCTCGAGGCCGCCAGCCGGGAGCGGAACAAGCGATAGCCACGGCGGTAACGGACGGCTGGATTCCGGACTGGACACAGCCTATCGGAAACGGTAGTTCTTCGCGTTTTCCTTTCTCAGGGCGTATCACTCCGCGAGGATCTATGGCCGAGCAGCTTCAGCATCTCATCAACCGCATCAGGACCGAGGCCGTGGACAGCGCCCGGGACGAGGCGGAGACGATCCGCCAGGAGGCCCGGGACGAGGCCGAGTCGATCGTGGCCAAGGCGCAGGCCGAGGCCGACACGGCGAGGAAGGAGGCCGAGAAGGCCGCCGCCCTGTCCGAACAGCGGGGCAGGCAGGCGCTGGACCAGGCCGCCCGCGACACCCTGGCCAGTCTGGGCCAGCGGGTGGGGCGCCTGTTCGACGAAGTGCTGGGCGCCGAGGTGAAGGACGCGCTGGACGCCGAGCTGACCGCCAAGCTTCTGGACCAGGTGGTGGCCGCCTATGTGCAGAAGGGCGACACGGCCGAGCTCACCGTCCCCGAGGCCCAGCGGGAAGCCCTGCTGAACCACCTGAAGGCCAAGCTGGCCGAGCGGGTGGGGGAGAACGGGGTCGTGGTGAAGACGGACGAGCGCCTGGAGCATGGGTTCCGGCTGGCGCTGGAGAACGGACGGGTGGTGCACGACTTCTCCTCCGCCGCCCTGGCCGAAGCCCTGGGCCGCATCCTCCGCCCCGACCTCGCCGCCCAGGTCCGCGAAGCGGCCAAGGCCGACGGGTGAAGGTGAACCACGAAAGGCACGAAAAGCGCGAAAGGGCGTGGCTGGGCAGAAAGGAACCGCGAATGGACGCCCTACCCACCCCGCCCTTCGGGCACCCCTCCGGGGGAGGGGATGGACGTGCATTTGGAGCGAGCGCTCCATGAAGTACTGGTACTTCGCCGCCCAGTTGCCCGCGCTTCTTTTCGAGGTGCCGGCCCCGATGCACCTCGACGCCTTCCGCGAGGAGGCGGCGCAACACCTTGCGCCGGAGGATCTGGGCGATCTGGAGGCGGCGCTGGAAGGGCGGCTGCATGCGGGGTTCGGGTCGGCCGGGGCGAAGGCCTGGGCCCAGTTCGAGAGCGCTCTGTGCAGCCAGGCGGCCGGAGTCCGGGCGGGACGTCTGCACGTGGAGGCCGGCGCGGGCCTCCGGCGCGAGGCCCATGCCTCGGCCGAGGCCAGCGCGGCGGTGGTCGGGGCCTTCGCCAAGACCAATCCGGACGAGCGTGAGCGCGCCCTGGACCGCGCCCGCTGGCGCAAGCTGGAGGAGATCGCCGCCTCCGACCCCTTCGGGATCGGGCAGATCCTGGCCTACGGACTTCAACTGACCATCGCCGAACGCTGGCATCGCCGGAACGACGAGACCGGCGCCGCCCGCCGGGACGAGGTGGTGGACCAACTCCTCAACGCAGCCGCGGAAGGAACCTGATGGACGCACGAATCGGAACCGTACAGGCGGTCAACAGCAACCTGCTCAAGGTCAAGTTCGACGAGCAGGTCATCCAGAACGAGGTGGCCATGGTCGAGGTGGGCGGGCTCGCCCTCAAGGCCGAGGTCATCCGGGTCCGCGGCCAGGTGGCCGAGATCCAGGTGTTCGAGGACACCACGGGGGTCAAGGTGGGCGACCCGGTCCGCTTCAGCGGCGAGCTGCTGAGCGTGGAGCTGGGGCCGGGCCTGCTCGGCCAGGTGTACGACGGCCTCCAGAACCCGCTCATCGAGCTGGCCGAGCAGGCCGGGTTCTTTCTGGAGCGAGGGGTGGACATTCCCGGGCTCAGCCGGGAGACGACCTGGACCTTCACCCCCACCGCGAAGGCGGGCGACAGCCTCCGGGCCGGGGAGAGCCTCGGGCATGTCCCGGAGGGCCTGTTCGAGCACCGGATCATGGTGCCCTTCGACTGGCCGGGGGTGTGGACGGTGAAGGACGTGGCCGGGAAGGGCGACCTCAAGGTGACCGACGAGATCGCCACCCTGGAGAACGGCGAGGGGGAGACCCGGAAGGCCCGGCTCATGCAGAGCTGGCCGGTCAAGATCCCCATCCGGGCCTACGCCGAGCGCCTGCGTCCGGTGGAGCCGCTGGTGACCCAGGTGCGGATCATCGACACCTTCTTTCCGGTGGCCCGCGGCGGCACCTACTGCATCCCCGGCCCGTTCGGGGCGGGCAAGACCGTGCTCCAGCAGATCACCAGCCGCCACGCCGACGTGGATGTGGTGATCGTGGCCGCCTGCGGCGAGCGGGCGGGCGAGGTGGTGGAGACCCTGCGGGAGTTCCCCGAGCTCACCGACCCCCGGACCGGGCGCAGTCTCATGGAGCGGACCCTCATCATCTGCAACACCAGCTCCATGCCGGTGGCCTCGCGCGAGGCCTCGGTCTACACCGGGGTGACCCTGGCCGAGTACTACCGCCAGATGGGCCTCAACGTGCTGCTGCTGGCCGACTCGACCTCGCGCTGGGCCCAGGCCCTGCGCGAGATGTCCGGGCGGCTCGAGGAGATCCCCGGCGAGGAGGCGTTCCCGGCCTATCTGGAATCGGTGATCGCCGCGTTCTACGAGCGGGGCGGGGTGGTGAGGCTGCACGACGGCTCCGAGGGGTCGGTGACCATCGGGGGGACGGTGAGCCCGGCCGGGGGCAATTTCGAGGAGCCGGTCACCCAGAGCACCCTCAAGGTGGTGGGGGCGTTTCACGGGCTGTCCCGCGAGCGCTCCGACGCCCGGCGCTACCCGGCCATCAACCCGCTCGACTCCTGGAGCAAGTACGAGTCGGTGGTGGACGCGGCCAAGGTGGCCGAGGCCAAACGGATCCTGCGCGAGGGCGTGGAGGTGGGCCAGATGATGAAGGTGGTCGGCGAGGAGGGCACCTCCATCGACGACTTCGTGACCCATCTCAAGGCCGAGTATCTCGACGCGGTGTATCTCCAGCAGAACGCCTTCCACGAGGTGGATGCGGCCACCCCGGCCAAGCGCCAGAGCCACGTCTTTGATCGCGTCCACGACGTGCTCGCCCGGCATTTCTCCTTCAAGGACAAGGACGAGGCCCGGACGTTCTTTCAGGAGCTGGCCCAGCTCACCCGCGACTGGAACTTCCAGGCCCAGGACAGCGAGGACTTCCATGGCCTGGAGAAGAAGCTGGTGGCCCGGATCGAGGAGGTGACCCGTCATGCGTAAGGTATACCGGAAGATCGACCAGATCGCGGGCAACGTGATCACCCTCCGCGCCGGCGGCGTGGCCAGCCGGGAGCTGGCCCTGGTCCGGAGCACCCGGGGCGAATCCATGGCCCAGGTGATCCGGCTCGACGGGGAGAACGTGTACTTGCAGGTGTTCGCGGGCAGCCGGGGCATCGCCACCGACGCCGAGGTGCAGTTTCTCGGCCACAGCATGCGGGTGGCCTTCTCCGACGACCTTCTGGGCCGGGTGTTCGACGGCAGCGGCGTCCCCCGGGACCGGGGACCGGCGCTCACCGACAACTACGTGGCCATCGGCGGCCCCTCGGTGAACCCGGCCAAGCGGATCATCCCCCGCAACATGGTGCGCACCGGCATCCCCATGATCGACGTGTTCAACTCGCTGGTGGAGTCGCAGAAGCTCCCCATCTTCTCGGTGGCGGGCGAGCCCTACAACGAGCTGCTGGCCCGGATCGCCCTCCAGGCCGAGGTCGACGTGATCATCCTCGGGGGCATGGGCCTGAAGCACGACGACTACCTCATCTTCCGGGAGAAGCTCGAGGCCCAGGGGGCCATGGCCCGGGCGGTGATGTTCGTGCACACCGCCGCCGACCCCACCGTGGAGTGCCTGATGGTGCCCGACCTCTCCCTGGCCGTGGCCGAGCAGTTCGCCCTCCAGGACAAGCGGGTGCTGGTGCTGCTCACCGACATGACCAACTACGCCGACGCCATGAAGGAAGTGGCCATCACCATGGAGCAGATCCCCTCCAACCGGGGGTATCC
Source organism: PVC group bacterium (assembly GCA_003566475.1). Taxonomy (GTDB): domain Bacteria; phylum Verrucomicrobiota; class Kiritimatiellia; order SS1-B-03-39; family PXDE01; genus PXDE01. Next base: position 13,702 of record PXDE01000265.1, read on the forward strand.
GGGCGACCTCTACAGCCAGCTCGCCGCCCGCTACGAGAAGGCGGTGGACTTCGACTCCGCCGGCTCCATCACCATCCTCGCCGTCACCACCATGCCCGGCGACGACGTCACCCATCCCGTGCCCGACAACACCGGGTACATCACCGAGGGCCAGTTCTACCTGCGCAACGGCCGCATCGAGCCGTTCGGCTCGCTGAGCCGGCTCAAGCAGTTCGTCAACGGCGACACCCGTTCCGACCACCGGGCCATCATGGACGGCATGATCCAGCTCTATGCCTCGTTCAAGGAGACCCTGGAGAAGCAGGCCATGGGCTTCCGGATGAGCGCCTGGGACCGGAAGCTGCTCAAGTACGGCGAGCGGTTCGAGAAGGAGATGATGGACCTTTCGGTCAACATCCCGCTCGAGCAGGCTCTGGACCGGGGCTGGGCCATCCTGGCCGACTGCTTCGAGGCCTCCGAGACCGGCCTGTCCTCAAAGCTCATCGGCCAGTACTGGCCGAAGGGGAAGCCGGAGACCGCGGCGGCGGAGGAGCGGAAGGCGGAAGAGCCGGAATCCGAAGGCCCGAAGGAGGAGACAGCGAAGACGGAGGCCGAGGACGAGAAGCCGTCGACGGACGGCAAGCCGGAGGGGGACTCGGACTGACCCGACCGCCATGCCCCGGATTCGCTTCACCAAGAACGAGCTCAAGGCTCAGCGCGACGCCCTCAAGCGGTTTCAGCGCTATCTGCCCACGCTCCAGCTCAAGAAGCAGCAGCTCCAGATGGAGGTGCGCCAGCGCGAGCAGGAGCTACGGGATATGGAGGCCGAGCGGAAGCGGCTGCGCGACGAGGCCCGGACCTGGATCGGCCTGTTCGCCATGGACGACTTCGACTTCGCCGCCCACCTCCAGGTGGCGGCCATCCGCCGGTCCGAGGGCAACATCGCCGGGGTGGCCATTCCGGTGCTCGACGCGGTCGAGTTCCGGCGGGAGACCCCCGACCTGTTCGCCACCCCGACCTGGGTGGATGACGGCCTGAACCTGATCGAGGCGGAGATCCGGCTTCGGCTGGAGATCGAGACCCTGGCCGAGCAGCAGCGCCGGCTGGCCGAGGAGCTGCGCACCACCAGCCAGCGGGTGAACCTGTTCGAGAAGGTCAAGATCCCCGAAGCCCGCAACGCCATCCGCATGATCCGCATCTTTCTGGGCGACCAGCAGACGGCCGAGGTGGCCCGGTCCAAGATCGCCAAGAAGAAGACCGAGGAGGCGCTGGCGGCATGATCGTCCCCATGCGCAAGACGCTGCTCCTGTGCCGGGAGGCCGACCGTCCCCAGGCCCTCGAGGCCCTGAGGGATCTGGGGGTGATCCATCTCCGGCCCCTTGAGCCGCTGGAGGGACGCGACATCGAGCAGGCCCAGCACCGGCTCGACCTGGCTCAGGAGACTCTGGAGCAGATCCCGCGCCCGGAGAGCGTGCGGGGTGCTCGGGTCGTCGCTCCCGAGGGCACCGTCCGGCTGGCCATTCCGGACGAGGCCGCCGGCGACCGTACACCCGAGGAGGTCGTGGCCGTCGCCTCGCAGTTGCTTGGCCGAAAGGGGGAGCTTTCCGACGTGGCCGAGGCGCTGGAAACGGAGATCCAGCGCCTGGCGCCCCTGGGCTCCTTCGATCCGTCCGCCCGCGCCGAGCTGGCCGAGCAGGGCATCCACCTTTCGCTCTGGCGAACCGGACTCGACGGTCGGCCGGAGGTGGGGGAGGGGACGGCGGTCAGCGAGGTCGGCCGCGATCGCAGCAACCAGTTCTGGCTGGTGGCCGGCACCGGAACCCCCGAGGTGACCGATGCCGACCCCGTGGCCTGGCCCGAGCGCTCCCTGGACGCCCTGCGGGCCGAACTGGACGCGAACCGAGAGCAGCAGCGTGAGATCCAGGCCCAGATCGAGGGCCTGGCCGCGGAACGCGAGAAACTCGTGGCCGCCGTGGTGCGGGCCGAGGACGACCTGCGCATGATCGAGGCGCGCGCCGGCATGATGGTCGAGGACGGCGTGGCCGGGCTCAGCGGGTTCTGCCCGCAGGACAGGCTGGATCAGGTCCATGCCGCCGCCGGACAGCACGGGTGGGCCGTGGTGGATCAGGAGCCCCGGGACTGCGATCCCGTGCCCACCCTGCTCCGCATGCCGGCCTGGGTGAAGCCCATCCAGGTCGTGCTCGACTTCATCAACGTCACCCCCGGCTACCGCGAGGTGGACATCAGCGCCTCGTTCCTGGTGTTCCTCACCCTGTTCTTCGCCATGATCGTGGGGGACGGCGGCTACGGACTGCTCTTCCTGGGCGGTGCCCTGCTGGCTCGGGCGAAATTCCCGGCCATGCCCAAACCCCTGCTCCGGCTGCTGCTCATCTGCAGCACGGCCACCCTGGCCTGGGGCGCCCTCACCGGCACCTGGTTCGGCCTCCAGCCCGAGGGCTGGGCCCTGATCCCGCCCCTGCGCGAGGAGGAGCCGGTGATGTTCCTCTGCTTCCTGCTCGGCTCGATCCACCTCACCCTGGCCCACGCCTGGAACGCCCTGCGGCTCTGGCCCGACCGCCGGGTGCTGGCCCAGGTCGGCTGGATCCTCACCACCTGGACCATGTTTTTCGTAGCCCGGACCATGGTCCTCGGCCGACCCTTCCCCTCCATCATGCTGGGGGCGCTGGGCCTGGGCGTGGTGCTGGTGGTAGTCTTCATGACTCCCAAAGCGAAGCTGAAGGATGAGTGGTACAACCACGTGATGCTACCGCTGAACCTCATCAGCAACTTCGTGGATGTGGTGAGCTACGTCCGCCTGTTTGCGGTGGGCATGGCCACGGTGGCCATGGCCGGGGCCTTCAACCAGATGGCGGCGGGCATGGCCGGGAGCCTGCTCGGCGCGGTGGGGGCCCTCTTCGTGCTGCTGATCGGGCACGGGCTCAACATCGCCCTCGCCACCATGGGGGTGCTGGTCCACGGCATCCGCCTCAACACCCTTGAGTTTTCCGGTCACCTCGGCCTTGAATGGTCCGGGGTCCGGTACCGGCCGTTCGCCCGCGTGAACGGCGCGTCCCCGAATTCCCAACCCGCATGACCCGCTAAGGAGAACCCGCCATGGATCCCGTCCCCCTCGATCCCGTCACCCTCGAAGCATTCGGCAAGGCCGGCGCCGTCGCCGCCATCACCCTGGCCGCCGTGGGCTCCGCCCTCGGCACCGGCACCGCCGGCATGGCCTCGATCGGAGCCTGGAAGCGCTGCTTCCTCCAGAACAAGGCCGCCCCCTTCCTGCTTCTCATCTTCATCGGGGCCCCGCTCTCCCAGACCATCTACGGGATGATCCTGATGTACAACCTGGCCGACAGGGCGGGCGACGCCCCCCTGGCCTGGCCGGTGCTGCTCATCGGCGGCGCCCTGGCCGGGATCGCCATGGGCGTCTCCGCCTGGTTCCAGGGCCGGGCCGGGGCGGCCGGTGCGGACGCCCTGGCCGAGACCGGCCAGGGCTTCGGCAACTACCTCATGACCATCGGCGTGGTCGAGACCGTGGCCCTGTTCGTGCTCGTCTTCGTCATGATCGGAGTTTAGGGCAAGGACCAAGCGAGAGAAGCTGGCTGCCTCCCGCCGCCGAAGACGGCGGCGGGAGGCAGGGAAGATGGAGAGGGGTTGGCCATGACCTTCCTCGGCAGGCTCGTCGCCTTCGCGGTCGGCGCGTTGTTCGGCGCGGTGGGAGTGGTGCTGAACTTCCGATGGATGGAGGCGCCGGTGACCTGGTGGGTGGTGGCCGTGGGCGCGGGGGTCATGGGCTCGCTCGCGGCCGCGTTCGGACGCCGGTTCTGGGATTTCGTGATCGGCCTTTGGCCCTGATGCAGCTCCGGTTTGCTGGAAGTCATGAGCCTCGACCCGGCAGGAGACCCTGACCGAACCTGCTGCGACCCCTCCGGGGTCGGTCATATCTTGGGCCACAAGTCCAGGGGTGTCGCTTCGCTCGACCCCCGGCTAATCGCCGCGACCCCTCCGGGGTCAAATCATGGCGAGGACGCCCACCGGACATGGATCGGGCCTCGGACGGAGTTTAGGAGCAGGACTTCGCGGGCGGCGAGGAGGTCGTCGGGGGTCAGAGGGGCTTCGGTGATCCGCCCCTCGGCCAGCCAGGCCTCGCGGAGGACGCCGGGCAGGAGACCGTCGGCTTCGGGAGGGGTCCGTCCCGGGCCATCCGCTCCGAACACCACGACGTTGGCCCGGGTGGATTCGGTGATGCGCCCGTCCCGGTTGCAGCGGATGACGTCGTCGCAGCCGGGGTGCCGCCGAAGCGCATCCTCGTAAAGAGTCCGGTGGGTGGTCTTGTGGGTGACGAAGGGACTCCGGGTGTCGGTCGGTCGGGTATCGAGGGCGACCACCCAGGGCCGGGAGTTCTCGGCCAGCGGAAAGGCCTCGACCTGGGGGCAGCCCAAGCGGTCTACGAGAAGCCTCACCAGCTGCGGGGACTTCGCGCCCCGTACCGCGTCGGCCAAGGCCGCTCGCACCGTCGCCTCATCGCAGTCGAACTGGAAGAACCCGGCCGCCCGGCCCAGGCGTCGGAGGTGGGCGTCGAGCAGGACAAACCCCGATTCGGGCCGCCAGGCCAGGGTTTCCAGAAGCTGGAACGCGGGCCATCCCCGCACCGCCGCCTCGGCCTTGTCCAGACATTCGGTATACTCGCGCTCCGGGTCGGAGTCCCAGACGATGCCCGCGCCCACCCCATAGGTGGCGAGCCCGGCGTCGAGATCGAACCGCAGGGTGCGGATGGCCACGTTGAAGCGCAGCCGTCCGTCCGGGGCCGCCCAGCCCATGGCCCCGGTATAGGTTCCCCGTGGCGAGGCTTCGAGTTCCTGGATGATCTCCATGGTCCGCCGCTTGGGGGCTCCGGTGATGGACGCGCAAGGGAACGTGGCCCGGAACAGGTCGCCCAGGCCGACGTCGGTGCGGGCGGATACGGTGGAGGTCATCTGGAGCACGGTGGGGTAGGGCTCGACCTCGAACAGCGGGCCGGTGCTCACGGTTCCCGGGATGGCGACGCGCCCGAGGTCGTTGCGGATCATGTCCACGATCATGATGTTCTCGGCCCGGTCCTTGGCGGCGGCGGCCAGCTCCCGGGCGGAGGCCTCGGTGTCGGCGTCGGACGAAGGGCGGGGCCGGGTGCCTTTCATGGGGCGGCTGATGACCCGGCCACCAAGGTCGCGTTCCAGAAACAGCTCGGGGGAGGCCGAGGCGATGAGATGCCGTCCCGCATGGACGATGGCTCCGACGCGAGGGGGCTGGGCCCGGAACAGGCCGGCGACGGTCGGCCAGGGCGTGTCCGCGAGGGCGGCCTGCAAGGGGAAGGTGAGGTTGACCTGATAGGTGTCTCCGGAGGCGATCCAGCCTTTGATGCGCCGGACTCGGTCGGCAAAGGCGGCGGCGGAAAGGGCGGGGGTCCAGTCGAGTGGGGGTGGCGGATCCGGAACGAGGTCGAGCCGGACGGGCTCGGGGGGATCATACACCCCGAGCCAGATCAGGGGTTCCGGTCCGGGAGGGCGGGCGGTGAGCGCGGTGCCCTGGCCGGGCGCGGCCTCGTAGCCCACCAGCCCGGCCACCCAGGTGCCACGGGCGAGGGCCTGGTCGGCGGTGGCGAGGGCGGCGGCCACGTCGGAAGGACGGTCCGCCCGGATCACCTCGCGGGGGGCGCGGAACGCGACCCAGCCGCCGTCCCCGGCCTGGGCCAGCACGTCATTCTCCCCGATCTGGTCGAGGCGGATCACCTTGGGGTCGTCAGGCATTCCGGGAGCCTACCACAGCCGGGGGTGGGGCAGTGATCGGTGTTCAGGGTTCAGGCGAGAGGGCAGGAGTCGGTGGTCAGTCGCCGCCTCTGAACCGCTGGGTTCAGCCGGATGAGGCGTGAGACGGCTGGCGCGATGTGGGTTGTGAGATGTGGGATGTGGGCCGGTCCCTCCGTGGCCCGGGCATCTTGCCCGGAGCCGAGCGAGGTTCGATCCCGATCCGCCCATGAGAAGAGCTTTCGCCGACCATGGTCGATCCGGGATCCGGCCTCGCTCGGGCACGGGCTGGAAGCGCCGTGCCACGTCGGGGGCATCCGTCTGGCGAGCGGTGGTTGGTGGGAGAAGGCGTCCTTGGGTGTCTCAGGGCCTTGGCGCGCGGGTCTGGTGCGGGGCCAGATGCCTGGTCGAGAGCGAGCCAAGGCGGTGTCGCACGGGGTGTGGTGGCCATGCGGCCTGATGGGCCGGGAGGTTTTGCGGTGGACGCCGGGCCTTGCATGACCGATGCCACCGCAGTCCATAACGGTGGCCGTCGGGCCGGCTGGCCACGATATGGACTGCGGCGGCATGGAACCCCGGACGGCACCTGGCCTGCGGCACGTACCATGGTCCCCGCGCCCTGCTGGCGCCGCCGTGACCCCGGCGACGCCGCTTTGGCTGACCTCGGAAAGACCGTGATCCGAGATGGAGGGAGGCGTTGGTCGAGTAGCGTGCATCTAGATGTGACCATGAAGAAGACCATCGGAGCGACCATTGAGGCAGATGGATCGGTCCATCTCAACGAATCCGTGCGCCTTTGCCCGTGTGTGCCGAGTTCCGCGCTCACGCGGAAGCCTTCGTCGCCGCTTCAGCGGGGGCGGGGCAGGGCATCGGCGGCCTGGGGTGACGACACCCCGAGGGGCTGAAGCCTCCTCGAAAACTTCCGCGTGAACGCGGAACTCTGGCCAGGAATTCCACCGTTCACTGATCACTACCCCTGAACACCGAACCCTGAACCCTGAACGCTCGCCCCCCCGCCCTGCGGGCTTTCCATCAGATGCGCGGCCGGGTAGCATGGCCCGCATGACATCGGATGCTTTCATCGACGGCGTGGTCCTCAAGGATCTGGTCACCCATCCCGACGAGCGGGGGTATTTCCGGGAGCTGATCCGGTCCACGGACGACTTCTTCGCCGAGGGGTTCGGGCAATGGAGTTGCTCGCGGATGAACACGGGGGTGGTCAAGGCGTGGCACCTGCACCGCAGGCAGGTGGACTGGTGGTATGTGCCGATGGGGAACCTCAAGGCGGTGATGCACGATCTCCGCGAGGACTCCCCCACCCGGGGACAGACCCAGGAGGTGCTGCTGGGCGACGCCTATTCCCCCCGGGTGCTCCGCATCCCGCCCGGCCTGGCCCATGGCTGCCGGGTGCTCGAGGGCCCCTGCCTGTTGTTCTACATCACCTCCCGGGTCTATGATCCTGACGACGAGATCCGCATGGCCCACGACGACCCGGGCATCGGGTACGACTGGCTGAAAGGGTACGACATCCGGTAGAGGTTTCGGCAGACGGAGGGTACGGACATGGTGCGCATCGGTATTCTGGGGTGCGGCGGTTTCGCAGGCGCCCACGCGAGGCGGATGAAGGCGATCCCGGGAGTCCAGACGGCCGCCCTGTGCGACCTCTCGGCGGAGGCGATGGAGGGCCTGGTCCAGCGACGGCTGGCCGAGGTGGACCCCGCCCCGGCCCGGTACACCGATCCGGCGGCCATGCTCGAGGAGGCGGATCTGGACGGGGTGGTGGTGGCGACGCCCCACGCCCTTCACTACGAGCACGCGTGTCTGGCCCTCGACGCGGGGTGCCATGTGCTGGTGGAGAAGCCCATGGTCA
>PXDE01000053.1 GCA_003566475.1 PVC group bacterium
CCACAACCGGGCCCCCACCTATTACCGGGAGGTGCCGGCGTTCCATCCCGACTGGCGGAAGGTGCCCGGCCATGAGTTCAGCCTGTCGCTGGTGGGGGAGAAGGCGTCGTGCCAGATGAGCATCTACGGCGAGACCCTGCATCTGTTCCGGTTCGATTTCGCCCGCAAGGACACGGTGTTCGACCGCACCGAGGTGTTCGCGCCCAACCCGGCCGACAAGTCGCATCACGACATGCTGGGCCTGGTGCTCCGGTTCCTGCGTCAGGTCCGGGACGGCGGGGGGGGCATCGTGCCGGCGGCGGACCATCTCGACACCATGCGCCTGGCCTTCGCCGCCGAGGACGCCATCGCCACCGGCCAGACCCGGCGGCTGGGCGACGATCAGGGAACGGGCGCTCACCAGCAATAGGATTCCGGACGGCCCAGAACCTGGAACGGTGTGGGCCCACGATCGTGGGCTCACATGGGCCTGGCCGTAAAACCATGTGAGGCCACGATCGTGGCCGCACATGGGTCGAGCGGGAGTCCGGTCGGCGGATGGGGGTCAGCGGCGGGCCCGGCTCAGCACGTAGAGGAGCTGGAGGATGGCGGTGACGGCGGAGGCCACGTAGGTGAGGAAGGCGGCGTTGAGCACCTTGGCCGCCCCGCCCATTTCCGCCGGCGTGACGATCCCCGCCCGGACCATCAGCTTCTTGGCCCGGGCCGAGGCGTCCCATTCCACCGGCAGCGTGACCACGGTGAAGAGCACCGCCGCGCCGAGCAGGATGCAGCCGAGGTTGATGAGCACCGGGTGCCAGCCCATGAACATCCCCACCAGGAGGATGGGATAGGACAGGTTGCTGCCAATCTGGGCCGCCGGCACCAGGGCTGTGCGCAGGCCGAGCGGGGCGTACTTCTCCGCGTGCTGGATAGCGTGTCCGGCCTCGTGGCAGGCCACGCCCACGGCGGCCAGGGACGGCGACTGGTACACCGCCGGCGAGAGGCGCAGGGTGCGGGAGGTGGGGTCGTAGTGGTCGCTCAGAAACCCTCGGGTGGGCTCGATCCGGACCGAATGGCCGATCCCCTTGGCGTCGAGCAGCATCTGGGCGGCCCGGGCCCCGGACACCCCCGACCGCGCCGAGACCCGGCTGTACCGGGCGAAACGGGTCTTGGTGAGGATGGACGCGAACAGGGCCAGGGCCAGGCCCGGCAGCATGAACGCGAGGTAGGCGGGGCTGTAGAATAGGAACATGGTCAGAAACTCCTGATGGCCGGATAGACCTCTGGGCGGGGGGCGCGTTCAACCGCGGACGCCGAGACCATGCCCGGCAGGAGGCCCCGCGTCCAGCCCCCGGCTGGGCAAAGGGGTGAGGGTCGGGTAGAAATGCCCGACCTACTTGGGTGCTGGCCGAAGTCGGAGGCTATTGCGTGTGGATTCGGGGCTCAGGCGTTTGCTTCGACCGGGAAGGCGGGCACGTCGGTGTCCGGCCGATACCGGATATTGGTCGAGGGTATGGCGAACCGGATGCGGGGGAACTCCTTCCGGATGGAGAGCAGGATGGCCTCCACCACCTGGGTCGAGATCTCCTGCCGCCGGGCGGGGATGGTCTGGTAGCGGAGCCGGATGAGCACCCCCCAGTCCAGAAACTCGGCCCGGATGAACGGATCCTGCCCCGTCCGGGCGATGATGTCGGCGGTCACCTTCCGCGCGCATTCCACCAGCAGCACCTTGGCCCGCTCCCAGTCCGAGTCGAAGGTCAGGCGCACCGGCACCTCGTCGAGCATGAACTCCTGATCGAGCGTGTAGTTGATGATGATGTGCTGGAACAGGATGGCGTTGGGGATGAGGATGCCCCGGCCCGAGCGCTCCTCGCCGCTTACCGAGCCCCCCACCTGGTTGAGGATGACGTGGGTCAGGGTGATGCCGGTGACGTCGCCAGTGATCCCGGCGATGACCACCCGGTCGCCCACCCGGAACGGCTTCTTGAGGAGGATCATGAGCCAGGCCGCGATGCCGGTCACCGGCTGCTGGAGCGACCAGCCCAGAATCATGCCGAAGAACCCGGCGGTGAGCCCCAGAAGGCGCAGGGATCCCGTCATCGCCATGAGCACGAGCACCGCGATGACGTACTTCCAGACGCCATTCCAGACCGACATGAAGGACTGGACGTTCTTGGGGTCGAAAGCCCGGACCTTGAGGGTGCCCTCGATACGCCTGCCTAGGTAGCGCTTCAGCCGGAGCAGGACGACCAGCGTCAGGATGGTTAGGATGAGGGACCGGTAGGGGGATCCCTCGCCCAGAAAGCGCTGGTAGGTGCGGAGGAACCAGGCCTCGGTGCCGGCGAGGTCGGCCTCGGCGTCCGGGGCCTCGGTCACGCGGGCGGCGGGCTCTGGTTCGGTGATGCCAGGGATCTGGCCCCAAGCGGCCGTGTTGAAGGAGAGCCCTAGGGCGGCGACGAGCGCCACGAGGACGGTTCGGCGGAGAGTGCGCGGTGTTGTGGTCATGACGTCCACCAAACCCCGGAACGCACACCCGTGGCAAGGCCAATGCGCTCCCCGCCCGATTCCTTGAGTCCCTTCGGTGCATGGCTTATCCTCAACGCGTGATCACAACCGTCACCAGGAAGAATTTGGTCACCGTGCCGGCTGAGGTCGCGCGGGCGATGGGGATCGGGCCGGGCTGCCGCCTGGACTGGCAACCCCTGAAGGGCACCGAGGAAATCCGGGTCCGGGTGATCCCCAGGCGGGGGGATCTGGCCCGCAGGCTGAAGGGATTCGGCCGCAAGCGTGCTCAAGGACGGGACGCGGTGGCGGAGTTGGTGGCCGAGCGGGCGGCGGAGCGCTGACGCCGTGTGGTACCTCCTCGACACGTCCGCCCTCTTGGCCCATCACCGGGACGAAGAGGGGGCGTCGCGGGTGCAGGCTGTCTTCGAGGATCTGGGGGCATGAATCGTCGCGCCAGAAAGCACGGTCATCGGTCGCCGAGGCCAAGGATGAGTGGGAATTTGCCATGAGTACCCCCACGGTTCCCCTGTCCTCCGTCGTGGCCCTGCTCGAGGCCGAGGCGCCGCTTGCCCTGGCCGAGCCCTGGGACAACGTCGGGATGATCCTCCACCCCGGTGGGGATCCGGAGGTGCGCCGGGCTCTGCTGGCCATCGACCTCACCCCGTCGGTGGCCGAGGAGGCAGAGGCGGGCGGGTTCGGACTGGTGGTGGCCTATCATCCGCCCCTGTTCGCTCCCGTCCGGCGGCTGGCCGGGGCCGGTCCGGTGGAGCGGGCGGTGATCGCCTGCGCCCGGGCCGGGATCGCGATCTGGTCGCCCCACACCGCCCTGGATGCCGTCCCCGGCGGCACCTCGGACTGGCTGGCCAATATGGTGGGGGAGGGGGAGATGACCGTCCTCCATCCCCGGCCCGACCGCCCGGAGGCCGGAATGGGTCGGATCGTGCGGCTTGCGGAGGAAGCCGCCTTCGGCGCCCTGGCCACTCGGATCGCCGCCGAACTCGGAGTGTCGTCGGTCGAGGTGGCGGGGCGACCGGACACCGCCTGGGTCCGCACCGTGGCCGTGTGCCCGGGCGCGGGGGCGGAGGTGGTGGCCGACTCCGGAGCGGACGCGGTCCTTACCGGCGAGATGAAGCACCATGACCTGCTCGCGCTGGCAGAAAGCGGGGTGGGGGTGATCCTGGCCGGCCATACGGAAACCGAGCGCGGATTCCTGCCTGTCTGGCGCGACCGTTTGGAACGGACCGGCGGCCTTCCGGTCGAATGGCGGGTCTCCACGCGCGACCGGGGGCCGGGGCTCAACGAGAAAAGGGCCAGGTGGACCCGGCCCTTTTCGTGGTACCTTGCGCCCATGCGGGGCGCGGTGAGATTGGCTACGGAGTCGCCGGCGGAAACCCGGCGGGCATTTCGGGCGCACCGGGCGTTTCCGCCGGTTCGCGCAACGCGGAGACCACCTCTCCGGTCAGATCGACGGATTCGAGGTTATCCTCCGCATAGGCCACTTCCGAGACGATGAGCGGAACGCCCGCGTTGCTGGCGATATCGGGCAATGCGCGCTGAAGATCCTGCTGGAACTCCTGCATCGCCCGCTGCTGGAGCTGTTGGAATTCCTGCTGGATCTCGCCCATGCGGGCCTGGTCCTGGGCGGCGCTTGCCTCCTGCATTTCGCCCTGTAATTCCTGGCCGCGCTGCTGTGCGCGCTGTACACCGGGATAGGCATTGAAGGCCTGGTTTACATCAAACACCCCCACGCGCATGGCCCCGGCGACCGGTTCCGCGCCGGCCGGGGCGGGCACATCAGCCGCACCGGGCACCTGCTGCGCCACCGCCAGGGCGGCGCTCAATAACAGGACGGAGGCAGCGGAGACGCTTTTCTGTATGACATGTTGATTTCGCAATGGTTTCTCCTCTGTTTCTTTCAGCCGGACACCACATACACACGGATTCCGCCGGCTTCACGGATCGCCCGCGCAGGCTTCATTCTACGGAGACACGCACAACACAAGGCCACCCGTCAGGCAGACGTCTTGCACTCTCCTCCACTGAAAGTCCGACACGACCCCGTGGATGGCGTTCAATATCGGTGGAAATCAGCCGGCGATGCGCAGGTACAGGTAGACCAGTGTGAAGCCGGAAAGAAACACGAGGCCGGCCCAACTCAGTCCACGGAGCGCGGGCCCCGGCCGGACTTCGGGCGGCACTTCCGGCGCCTGGATCACGCGGAAATTGATCCAGGCGAATACCGGGGCGGCGATAAAGGAGAGGGCCATGGCGCCGTCGAGGAACCGCGCGAGATTGGCCAGCATGAACCGCATGATCAGCCATCCGCCGGCAATGGTCAGCAGCATGACGCCGACGTGCAACCGGCGCGACCCGGTGCGGCCGGGCCGGAAGGCAGTCCACGAGGCGGCCATGGCGCGCGGATAAGCATCCACGCAGGTGAGCGTCGTGCTGAACATGGTGGTGAAGGCGGCTACGGCGACGATGGATCGCGCCCAGCCGCCGATGGATTCGCCGTAGAGATCCACCAGGGCGCGGGCAAACGTTGCGCCCGCCGTGGGCATCTCGATGCCGCTTCCGTAGAGCAGGCGAGCGCCGAGCGCGAGGAAGAAGATGGCGAGTACACCGGTGCCGAGGTAGCCGACGTGAAAGTCGATCATCACATGCCGCATGGGCGGGCGACCTTCGGTGTTCGCGCGTGAGAGCGTCCAGAGCGAAGGCCAGACCGCAATTTCGATCGGCGCCGGCATCCATCCCATGAACACGAGCAGAAACCCGAACGAGGCGGAGGTCCAGGGCGACGGGCCGATCCAATCCGCGGGGGCGGCGGACGCGCGGCGGAATGCCAGGGTCACCGCGGCCATGGTGGAAACGGCCAGCACCAGCACAATGATGCGCATGACGGAC
>PXDE01000601.1 GCA_003566475.1 PVC group bacterium
CGGAGCTGAACCTGGCCGACGGGGCGCCCGAGGGCGGGCGCCTCGAACCCGCGCGCCGGACCCTGCCCGAGCCGCTGGCGATCCCCCTGGCGGTCGGCGTCCGGATCGATCTGCTCCCCGATCTGCGCCCGGCCGACGGGGCGCAGGTGCTGTTCGAGGCGGTCTCGGGGGCCCGCCGCCTCCCGGCGGTGCTGGCCGACCGGGTCGACGCTCCCTCGGTGGTGGTGGTGGCTCCCGACACCACCTGGCGGTGGAGCCGGCATCCCGATCCCGAGGTCCGGGCCACTCACGCCGCGTTCTGGGACGGCATCCTCGACTGGCTGCTGGCCGGCCGGTTCGAGGAGCCGGAGCTGCGCCTCGAGATCTCCGAGACCCCGGCCGCCGACGGAGCCTACGCCTTCACCGTGGAGGCGGGCCGGGAGGACGACGGGCCGCCGGACCTGGCCTGGGTGCGGGTGGAATGGGAGGGCGGCGCGCGCGACGTGCGGCTGGCCCGGGTGGGCGAGGCCCGCCAGGGCGGATTCACCCCGGACCCCGACCATCCCGTGCTCTGGCTCCAGGCCCGGGGCCGGCGGGACGGCAGGGAGCTGGCCGGCGAGCGCCGGCCCTGGATACCGCATGCCCATCTGGCCGAGTTCGCCGACCCCCGGCTCCGGCCCGACCGCCTGGCCGAGCTCACCGGCGATCCGGACCACGTGCTGAGCTGGGAGGGCCACGAGACCGCCCTGCGCGGGTTCCTCGACGGCCTGGTCCGCGAGCCGCCGACGGTTGTCCAGCGCCGCCGCTCCATGGCCCGGGAATCGCTGCTGGCGCTTCTCTTCTTCGGGCTGGCCGGTGTAGAGTGGCTCCTTGAGAAACGACTCCGGGAGGACGAAGGTCCGACATGACCACCGCCGACCTGTACTACCGCCGCATCCTGCGCCGCCTCCAGGCGGGCTATCTGGGCGCATGGCTGGTCCTGCTGACGCTGGGCCTGACCCTCCTCGCGTCCGGACAGACCTGGCTGGCCGCCCGGGGACTGCCGCCCCGGCCGCTGGCCTTCGGGGCCTGGGCCATGCTGCTCCTATGGTCGGCCGCCTGCCTGGGCGGAGCCGTCGCGGCCGCCCGCCCGTCCCGTCTCCGCCGCCTCGTGCGCCGCAACCTCCTGATGCTCTTCCCCGAGGGCCGCCGCGACCTCGACGCCTGGCTCGCGGGCCGCCTGATCTCCTCCGACGAGGAGGCCTCGGCCGAGCTGCTCCGGCAGCGCCTGGCCCGAGAGCTTCCCGCCCGCTGGCGGACGCGGATCGTGTTCGGCCCGTTTCTCTTCGCCGGGGCCTCCGCCCTCGCGCTGGCCATGCTCACCGCCGGCGCCGCCTGGTCGGGCTCCGGACGCCGGATGTGGGCGGACTGGGCCCGCGTCCTCACCCTCGCCGGGCCGGCGGGCGAGCTGCGGATCGACGATGTGGTGCCGCAGGGCCCCTGGATCGCCCGCGATCGGCCCGAGCCCATCGGCCTCAGGCTCAGCCGCGATGCCCGGGGCCCGGTCCGCATGGCCTGGACCTCCGGCGGCGCCTCGGGCGAGGTCCGCCTGCGCGGCCTGGGGCATGGCCTCTACGCCGGGGAGGTGCCGCCGGTGTCGGCGCCCGTGACCCTGCGCATCGCCGCCGAAGGGCTCGCGTCGGACACGTTCACCTACCAGCCCTATCCCGAGCACCCGGTCGAGGTGGTGGCCCTCGACCGCGTGGACGGCCGGGGCGGGACGCTGCCCGCGCGGCCGGAGGACGGGCCGCTGGTCCTCAGCCTGGGGCAGCGGCTTCGCATCGAGATCCGTCCCGGCGACGCCCCGCTCGAGGCGTTCGGCCTGGTGGGTCGCCAGGCCGGCCCGCTCGACCTGATCCCGGCCGGCCCCGGCACCTGGAAGGCGTTCCATCCCGGTCGGACCGACGACACCGTCGATCTGTTCTGGACCGTGCCCGGCCAGTCGCCCGACCGCCTCGCCGTGGCCGCCGTGCGGTGGTCGCCCGATCCGCCGCCCGAGGTGCGCGTGATCGAGCCCGGCCCCAGAGTCGACCTCGCGCCCCGCGAGACCCGGGTCCGGATCCGGTACGAGGCCCGCGCGCCGGCCAGCCTCGACCGGGTGGTCGTCCTGGCCTCGAACTACACGGGCACGCCCGTGCTCCTTGAGGCGGACCCCGCCCAGCCCGAGACCTGGGCCGACCTGGCCGATCTGCTGACGCCGGAAGCGCGGGTGGTCGGGCTTGTGGTGGCGGCGGTGGACCGGGCGGGCCGGGCCGGGTTCTCCGAGCCGATCCATGTCCTGCCCGCGCTGTCCGGGCGGCCCGCCGACGAGGCGGCCCGGGCCGCCTGGGAGGAGGCCGCCGCGGCGGGCGATCTGGCCGACCTGCTTCCCGACGATCCCGACCGGCCCTTCCAGGAGCGCCTCGAGGAGATTCTCCAGGAGATCGCGGACGCCGGGCCGCGCGGCGAGGATATGCCCCCGGACTGGGGAGACTGGGGCGACCCCGCCGCCGATCCGGACGGCGAGCCCGGGGCCGGAGAGGCCGGCCCCGACGGCGGGGATCCCGCCGGCGAGGGCGGTGGCGAAGACGGGGCCGAAGGCGAAGGCGACGGCGCGGGCGACGGCGCGGGCGAGGGGGCTGGCGAGGGGGCTGGCGAGGGGGCCGGGGAGGGCAGCGGAGAAGGCGCGGGAGAGGGTGCCGGAGAAGGGGCTGGCGAAGGCGCGGGCGAGGGCGCTGGGGAAGGATCTGGTGAAGGCTCGGGCGAAGGGGCGGGCGAGGGTGCGGGGGAAGGCGCCGGGGAAGGGGCTGGTGAAGGAAGCGGGGACGGCGCTGGCGAGGGGGCTGGGGAAGGAGCTGGTGAAGGTTCGGGTGAAGGCGCGGGAGAAGGTGCTGGCGAAGGGGCTGGTGAAGGAAGCGGGGAAGGTGCTGGCGAGGGGGCTGGAGAAGGCGGGGGCGAAGGCGAAGGCGGCGCCGGCGATGGGCCCGTGGGCGGCGGCGGATCCGGAGATCAGGCCGGCGGGGGCGACCCCATCCTCGACGAGCATGTCCCGCCGGAGTTCAGCGACCCGGACCTGGCGGTCGAGATCCCCCCGGGCCAGCTCCAGGAGGCCGAGCGGATCACGGACCGGCTCGACCAGGAAGGCCAGCCGCCGCCCGACTCGGCCTTCGAGCCGGAGGCCCTCCGGCCCGATCCTCCGTCGGCCGAGGATGACCCCCGGGGCGGCGACTTCGTGACCGGCCTGGAGCGGGGCCAGAGCGACGCCGCGCCCACCGGAGCGGCCACCCCCCTCGAGCAGCGCATGGAGGCCTACCGCCCCGTGCGCGAACGGCTCTCCCCGGCCGAGAACCGGATCGTCGACGCCTATTACCAGGCCCTGCGCGACCTCGCGCCCTGAGGCCCTCCACGAAACCGTTCGGAAGCCCGGTGGCATCAGCCTGGATCCGGCAGTTGTGGGCATGCATTCACACGAACCGCGCCTGAACAGTAAATCTAACTTGCAAGCGGTCGCGCCCGATGGGTGAGGCATGAAGAGTGGCCCTCGTCGAGACGACACGGATGCTGCGACCCCTCCGGGGTCGGACGGTGAAGAAATATCACGGGTTCCGGGGGTGTCGCGTCGCTCGACCCCCGGCTAATCGCTTCGACCCCTCCGGGGTCGCGAGAGTCCCAGCCACCCCGTAGGGGTGCCAGCCATTAGCCGGGGGTAAGCGGAGCGACACCCCCGGTCCCAACCCGAATAAGAGGGCCGACCCCGGAGGGGTCGCAGCGGGTCTGGTCAGTTTCAACGGCCGGCGCTAAGGTCAGTCCTCGGGCTTCTCGCCGGGCGGAGCCATCTTGACCACGACGGGGTCGAACCGGGCCACGGTGTCCACGAGGTCGGTTTGGGCCGCCATCACCTCGCCGATGTCCTTGTAGACTCCCGGGTTCTCGTCCAGGTCCGCGCTGAGCAGCGTCACCCCGCGTTCGGCCAGCAGCTTCCGGACCTCGGGCCAGCGGAAGGTCTCGCGGGCCCGGGTGCGCGACATCACCCGCCCTGCCCCGTGCGAGGCGCTCCCCAGGGACGCCTCGCCAGCCCGCCCGCGCACCACATAGCCGGGGGTGGCCATGCTGCCGGGGATCACCCCCAGCACCCCGGGCTGGGCCGGCGTCGCCCCCTTGCGGTGTACCACCACCTCGCGGCCGTCATGCGATTCCTTCCAGGCGAAGTTGTGGTGGTTTTCGACCATGGCCAGGGCCTTCGCCCCCAGCGCCTTCAGCACCTCCCGGTGGATGACCTCGTGATTGGCCTGGGCGAACCGGCCCATCAGCTCCATGGCCGCCCAGTATTCCCGTCCCGCGTCCTCGTCGAGGGACAGCCAGGCCAGGTGCTTGAGTTCCCTGGGCAGCTCCGGATGCCGCTCCATGGCCAGCCGCGAGTAGTGGCCCGCCACCGTGGCTCCCGGCCCCCGGCTGCCGCTGTGCGAGAGCAGGGCCACATACCGGCCCGCCTCCAGGCCCAGGTCCGGGCGGTCGAGGGTCAGCCAGCCGAACTCCACGAAGTGATTGCCCGACCCGCTGGTGCCAAGCTGCCGCCACGCCTTCTCGCGCACCCGGGCGGTCACCGGCGACACCTTCCAGTCGGCCTCCATCACCCGATGGTCGTGCGGGCGGTCGAAATGCGCGCCCATGCCGAACCGGGTCCGGTCCTCAATGGCGTTTCCCAGCCGTTCGGTCTCGCCCTGCAGAACCCGGGCCGGAAGGTCGGTCACGGTCAGGCGCATGCGGCAGGCGATGTCAACGCCCACCGCGTAAGGGATCACCGCGTTCTCGGTGGCCAGCACCCCGCCGATGGGCAGGCCGTAGCCCACGTGGGCGTCGGGCATCAGGGCCCCCCGCACCGCCACGGGCAGGCGGCAGGCGTTGCGGAGCTGGTTCACCGCCTGGGGTTCCAGATCCTCTCCCCACTGCCGCCATGGGGCGGGTTCCACCCGTTCCACGAAGCGATCCGCCCTGCGCTCCCCATCCTCGGCCAGCAGCCGGGCCAGCTCGCCGCGCTCGGGATCGTCCAGGAACTGGTGGGGATCGCGCACGACCTCGGCCACCCGGGCCAGCGCGTCGGCCCGGCTCAGCCCGGCGGCCAGGCCCATCTGGGCCACCCGAAGCGCCCGGGGCACCGCCGGCCCCTCCGGAACCCCGGCGTGCCGCATCACATCCCGAGCCTTCACCTTGCGGTCTCCAGCGGCTTCTCCGCAGCGCCGAACGACCCGTAGCGGGTCTGGGCGTGCCGGAATTCAGATCGGGAGAGCGGGCTCATGCTTCGGACTCCGCGGAAAAGGCGGTCTCACCGCCATACACCTACGCTACCGCATCGGGCCGGAGGAGGCGAACCTGCGGGCGGCCGTTACCCC
>PXDE01000027.1 GCA_003566475.1 PVC group bacterium
ACGCTGGCCGCCTGCCCGGAACTCCTGTCCACCTACCCACGGCAGGTCACCCAGATGCTGGTGGACTACTTCACGGTGACCGGCGAGACCAAGGCCGTGCTCCAGAAGCGGGCCCGCCAGACCTTCTGGCGCGGCACGCCCCGGCTGCGGCTGGCCCGCAACCTGTGGAAAGCCCGGAAACTGATGTAGGAGGCCCTCATGCCCGACGCCGACCTTTTTGAACTCACCCTCGAGGACAAGCTCTACCGCACCAAGTGGGAGAACGAGGGGGAATCGCACATCACGGTGAAGACCGACCTGTGCCGCACCTGCTCGGGCAAGCCCTGCCTGCGGTTCTGCTCGGGCGGCGTGTACAGGCCGGACCCGGCGGATCCGCAGATCGTTACGGTGTCGCACGAGAACTGTCTGGAATGCGGAACCTGCCGGTTCGGGTGTCCGCCCAAGGCGATCACCTGGACCTTCCCGACTGGCGGGATGGGCGTCAAATTTCGTTACGGATAACTGCCCGCCGCCGATGACGGCGGGGTCTTTAATACAACAGGAGAGAGGCAGGACATGGCCATGCACAGCATCGTGGTCGTCCGGGAGGTCTGGGACACCCGCGACCTTACCGGCGACATGGTGGACGGGGCCGGCGCGATCCGCACCGACCGGCTGACCACCCGATTCGAACCCGAAGACCTCAACGCCCTCGAGATGGCGCTGCGGATCAAGGACACCCTGGGCGGCCAGGTGACCGTCCTCGCCCTGGGGGCTCCGGGCGAAGTGGATGTCCTGCGGGAATGCCTGTACCGCGGCGCGGACCGCGCGGTCCGGGTGCCCGCCGACCTTGCCGACCTCGACACGGCGGGCCGGGCCCGGCTGCTGGCCCAGGCCACCCAGGCCCAGGACGGCTGGCGGCTGGTCCTCGCCGGCGTGACCATTCCCGAGGGCGAGACCTCGCTGCTGGGCTCGCACCTGGCCGCCGAGCTGGGGGTCGAGCAGGCCTCCTACGTGGACAGCCTCGAATCGGTGACGGAGACCGAGGTGGTGGCCCGGCGGGCCATCGAGATGGGAATCGAGGATATCCGGCTTCCGCTGCCCGCCGTGGTTTCGGTGGGCGTCGCGCTGCTGGCCGACGATCCCCGTACGCCCCGCAGCGCCAAGGCCATGCTCAAGCTCAAGGCCAAGAAGGCGGAGATTCCCGAGTTCGCGGCGGCCGGCGGACCTTCGCCGACCCGGCGAACCGGCCACCAGGCGGTTTCCGAGCGGCAGATCGAGTCGCAGGATGTGGACCCCAACGACGAAGCGGCCCTGCAGGGCATGCTCCAGCGCGTGCTGAAAGGAGAAGGATGATGTCCAAGGTGCTTGTCATCGCACAGGCGGCCGAAGGGGTCGCCACGGAACTCAGCCTGCAATGCCTGGCGGCGGCCCGTGCCGCGGCCGACCGTATCGGCGGGACGGTCACCGCCTTGGTGGGCGGAAAGGATGTGGGGTCGGCCGCGCCGACCCTGATCCAGCACGGGGCCGACGAGGTCCGGGTGGCCGACGCGGATGCGCTCTCCCCCTACCTGACCACCCCCTTCCGGAAGGCGGTGCGGGCGGCCACGGAGGGTGAGTCCTGGGCCCTGGTCCTTCTGCCGGCCTCGACCATGGGCGACGACCTCGCTCCCTTCGTAGCCCACGACCTGGGCGCGGCCTGCGTCCTCGACGCGGTGGGGATTGACGCCGATGCGTCGGGATGCCTTCTGGCCCGGCGCCTCGAATACGACCGGAAGGTGACCTCCACCTTCACAGCCGCCGAAGGGAAGGCGCTGGTGGTGACCCTCAAGGACGGGGCAGCGGACGCCCTGCCCGCCGACGCGGCGCGGAACGGCCAGGTCGTCACGGTGGACCTCCCGGGAGACCTGGCCGGGGCCGCGGAGGTAGTCCGACGGGACGTGGTCGCTAAGTCGGTCAACCTCAAGGCGGCCCGGATCATCGTGGCCGCCGGGGCCGGGGTGGGCACCCGGGAGAACTTCGCCCGGATCGAGGAGCTGGCGGCCAGGCTGGGGGCTCAGATTGGGGCCACCCGGGCCGTGGTGGACGCGGGCTGGCTGCCCGCCGACCACCAGATCGGCCAGACCGGCGCGGTGGTGCGGCCCGATGTCTACATCGGCTGCGGCATCAGCGGGGCCGTGCAGCATTGGGTCGGTATGAGCGAGGCCAAGACCATCGTGGCCATCAACACCGACGCCAGCGCTCCGCTCATGCGGAGGGCGCACTATCGCATCGTGGGCGACGTGAACGACGTCGTCCCCAAACTCACCCAACTGGCCGGCTGACCCGGAGAGACCCCATGCCATCGGAAAACTTCTACACCGACAATCCCGACCTCCGCTTCCAGATCGAGCAGGTGATCGACTGGGACGCCATCCTCGCCGCCCGAGGGGCGCTGGAGGGCGACGACGCCCTGTTCGAATCCGCCGAGGAGGCCAGGGCCGCCTTTACGGACATGATGGAGGATCCCATCGGAGCCCTGGCCGCCCAGCGCATCGCCCCCCGGGCCCAGGAGGTGGACGAGATCGGGTGCACCTTCGAGAACGGGGAGGTCATCTTCCCGGAAGGCCTGCAGCGGAATCTCAAAGATCTGTGCGACGCCCAGCTCATGGGGCTTCCTCTGCCCGCCCGCTTCGGCGGCCTCGGGTTCCCGGAGACCTATTACATGGCGGCCATCGAGACCATCTCGCGGGCCGACGCCTCGCTGATGAACTTCTTCGGTCTGCAGGGCGGCATCGCCGAGACTATCGAGCAGTTCGGCTCCGAGGAGCTCAAGGCCAAGTACCTGCCCGGCATGGCCGTCGGCGAGCTGACCGGCGCCATGGCCCTGACCGAGCCCGATGCGGGCAGCGACCTCGCCAACGTGCAGACCCGGGCCAAGGACGGCTTCGCCGCCGTCGAGGACCCGGTCACCGGACAGTGGCTGCTCAGCGGGACCAAGCGGTTCATCACCAACGGGTGCGGCGACGTCATCCTGGTGCTGGCCCGCAGCGAGGATCCGGAGAAGAAGGGCGGCGGCCGGGGGCTGAGCTTCTTCCTGGTCGAGAAGGGCCCCAAGGTCCAGGTCCGCCGCATCGAGAACAAGCTGGGCATCCACGGCTCACCCACCTGCGAGCTGTACTTCGACCAGGCCCCAGGCTACCTCATCGGGCAACGGGGCTTCGGCCTGGCCCGCTACACCACCTGGCTTATGCTGGCCGCCCGGCTGGCCGTGGCCGCCCAGGCCCAGGGTATCAGCGAGGCGGCCTATCGGGCCGCCCTCGCCTATGCCGACGAGCGGGAGCAGTTCGGCAAGCCGATCCGGGAGTTCGCCCAGGTCCGGGCCATCCTGCTGAACATGCGCATCGGGGTGGAGACCTCGCGGGCCCTGCTCTACGCCACCAGCCAGATCGTGGACCTCAATCAGGGCGCGGGAAAGCGCGGCGACAAGGCGGCCTCCAAGCGGTACACCCGGCTGGCCGACGCCCTGACTCCCATGACCAAGTACTACGCCACCGAGATCGCCAACCGAATGGCCTACGACGCCATTCAGATCCATGGCGGCAACGGGTTCATGCGGGAGTACCCGGTAGAGCGGCTGTACCGCGACGCCCGGATCACCAATATCTACGAGGGCCCCTCGCAGATCCAGATCGGCTGGGCCATCTCGCGGATCGTGCGCGGGGATCTCGACGCCCTCTACGACGAATATGCGGGCCCAGCCCACGCCGACCCGCGGGTGGAGACGCTGGCCGAGTCCACCCGCACGGTGCTGGCCGACCTGCGCGAAGTGGCGTCGTTTCTCCAGTCCAAGGACGTGGAGTACCGCGAATGGGTGGCTCCCCATGTGGTCGATATGGCCATCGACGTGCTCATCTCGTTTCTGCTCCTTCAGCAGGCCGACCGGTGGCCGGAGAAGCTCGAGGTGGCCAGGCCCTTCGTCCGCGGCATGGTGGCCCGGGCCGCCATGCACAAGGCGATGGCTCTGGATGAGGAGGCGGTGCCGGCGGGAGAGTGATCGGTCGTCAGACGTCCCATGCCCGGCCCATGGCCCTTTAGCCGCGTCCTGGGCGGATGCAGCTACGGGCGGATGGCGTCCACGCCCTGGCGGGCGCGGCTACGGGACGGTGCGGCCCGTCCAAGGCCTGGACGGTTTCGTCCAAGGTCTGGACGAGCCGCGGCCGGTCAGTTCCCGAGCACCATCTTCTCGCCGTCGAAGAGGACGAGGCGGTTGCCGATGCGGACGCCGTCGCCGTCGGCCCGGGCTTCGGGGGCGGCGCCGTTCTGGAGGGTGAGCACCACATAGGTGTGTCCGCCCGCCCGGACCTCGCGGACCCTGGAGTTCGGCCCGTCGTCCGGCCCCGCGTTGCGGTAACGGTTGGCGGCCATGTCCCGGCCCACGGCCACGATCAGCGCCTCCGCCCCGTGGGCGTCGCTGAAGTCCACCGCCACCGCGTTGAGGTTGCCACCGCGGCGGAGGGAGATGATCCCGGACCCGTCCTCCATGGCCTCGTAGTGCACGGGCACGGCGCCGTTGAGGTTGGTGCGCCAGACCGTGCGCAGCCCGAGGCCCCACACCTGGGTCTGTCCCGCGTCGTCCACCCCGATGTAGCCGTGGTGGCCGATGCGGGTGAAGAAGGTGACGAGCACGTCGTTTCCATCCTCCCACCCCTTGCGGTGGACGAAGTGCCCATGATGGGTGTCCACGGCGGCCTTGGGCAGCACGGTGGCCGGGTTGGCCTCCTCGACGCCGATCGGCCAGTTCAGGAACGACCCGATGGCCCGGTAGGGATACTCGTTGCCGGTCTCGTAGGGGCCGACATGAGGCTGGACCCGGTTGTAGAGCCAGAGCAGGGCGGGCTGGTCCGACTCGGGGATCACCCCGAACCCGAACGAGAACACGCCGGGGCCGCTCACGCCCTGCGACCAGACGTTATGTCCATAGCCGCCGCGGGTCGGGAAGATGGGCCGACCCTCGTGGGGGAGCGTAAGCAGAGGCCAGCGCATGACCAGCCAGCGGATGTTCTCACGGGGAGCGGCCATGAAATCCAGCCCGCCGGCGGTCCGCCAGGCCTGGAGGCCGGTCAGGTAGATGATGAAGCTCGACATCACCCCGGTGCCGTCGCCTTCGGGGAAGAAGCCGAGATCGCCGAAGGCGTCGGTGAGGTTGGTGACCATGTTCTCCTGGCTCACCTGAAGCAGCTTGGCGATCTCCTCGGGGTTCTCCACCTCCGGGTTGCCATGGAGGGCCAGGGTGGCCAGGGCGCCCCCGCCGATGTACATGCCCCAGTGGTTGGAGCCGGGCATATAGCGCCCGCCGTGGACGAGGTGGCTGAGGGTGAAGTGAGTATCGCCCCGGCTCTCGTCATACCCTTCGATAGCC
>PXDE01000535.1 GCA_003566475.1 PVC group bacterium
ACCACGACGCCCTCATGCTGTGCCGGGTGCGATACTTCAGCGACGGTCTGGCCTTCGGGAGCCGGGAGTTCGTGGACGGGGTGTACCGCCGGAACCGGCCCCTGTTCGGCCACACCCGCCAGGACGGGGCCCGCCCCATGCGCCGGGCCGCCCTCGAAGGGCTGTTCATCGCCCGTAACCTGCGGAAAGACGCCGTGATCGCCTCGCCGGTGCTGGAGGCGGCAGCCGCGGGACCCCCTGCCACCGGCTGACTCCGCCCTCCGGGGCCGATCCTATTTCTCTTCACGGGTCTGCACACCGTACCCGCTTGGGGCGGTCTGTCCTCTGGCGACGCGAAAGCGGCCACTTTCACCTCGATCGCCTTACTTGACGTCGGTTCTGGCCATGAATCGGCCCCTGCCCTCACGAACCAATCACTTACCGACGATCAAGACAGCCTTGGAAGGTCGCCTGATGGATCGGAACCTGTCCCTAGATCAGAGCAGACCTGTCCCCTGCTGAGGAACCCGTCCGTGAGGAGTTGAAACCTGTCCCTAGGTCGGTCCACATCGTCGAACTGTGAACTGTGAGCCTATGGAGCGGGTGGCCTGTCCCACCGGGCGTCGGTCCGGACGCCGGCGAGGTCGGCAACCGCTTCCTGAAGCCTGGGTGAGTAGTCCAACCAGCCCAAGGCGGTCTCATGAAGGCTCAGGTACTGTCCGTGACCCAGGATGTGGCCGAGTTCATCCGCAAGGGCTAGAAGGGCCTCCCGTTCTCCTTCGGCCAGCGTTGCCGCCCGGCGGACGAGGGTGGCGCGCAGCTCATGGTCCTGGAGCCCCTCCCGGATCATCTCCAGCCGAACGGTAGGCTCGGCGCCCTGCGGGCCGGGGACGGCGAGCCAGCTCACATGCGAAAAGAAGGAGGTGATGGAAGTTCCCTGGTTTCGGGGAGCCCAGTAGTCAAGGCCCATCTGGCCGAGGCGACCGCCCAGCATGGGCAAAGTCCGAAACAGCAACGGCGGCGAATAGGGCTGGTGCTGCCAGCGGGCGGTGGGCAGGTCCAGAAACTCGGGCGGATCCTCCTGCGCCCGCCCCAGATCGGCGGCAGACATGGGGCGACTGGCATTGAGGGCGGGCATGCGCCGAATGCCCACCTCAAGCCCGCCCGTGGCGATCAGCCGCCCGTCTTCCGGACGCGGGTCGCCGCTGAAATGGGACAGGATGTCCCAGCGGGCATAGGGAGCCCAGGCGCGCACGCGCTCGCCGGTGCGCCGCCCGGGGCGGACATCGCTGCCCAGGCCGAGGACGATCACCCGCTCGTCCCATCCGCGCCGCACGACAAGCGCCCGAACCCCGTCGAGCAGCGGCTTCCAGAACGCCTCGGCATCGTCGGCGAGTAGGTTCGGCACCTCCTCCACCGCCACCTCGCCGGTGGTCCGGTTCCAGACTTCGACGGTGGGCGGAGCCAGGGCTTCGGTGTCCCGGCTGTCGCGACGGGTATTCTCATAGGAATCCGCCAGCTCCCGGGCCGAGGCGGGATCCCAGATTCCCAGCGAGATCGCTCTCGGCGGCCCGCCATGTTTCACCGCCAGGTCCAGATACCGGTCCAGGATGGTGAAGTCCGGGACCAGGCGCCCGCCGTCGCGCACGAACCGGATCAGCGGGGCCCGCCACTCCTCCGGATTCGAGGTGCGGCCCGGCTGCCGTCCCGCCCGCCCCGCCGCCGGGAAGTTGCTCAGGATGACCGGCGCTTCGACCACATCGTTTCCGAGCTGCCCCAGCAGCCGGATGGAAGGCTCCAGAAGCCTCCAGTGGTCCTCCGACCACAGGTCAACCCCGTAATGGCGGGCCACCGTTTTGGGGCACTGGGGGAAGGATGCCCGCGAATCGAACGCCACCGGATCAGGAAGCTCGGCCCCGGTCACCAGAACCTGAACCGGCACCGGGAACGTCTGGCCGTTTCCCCTTACCTCGAGAACGGACGTGTACCAGCCGGGCGCTTGTCCCCTGGGAACCTCGACCCGCACCCATACCGGCACCGCCCGGGCGTCGGCGGGTGGCTGCGCCACCAGCCCGTCGGCGAAGTGAAGCTCCTCCCCCTGAACGGCAAAGCGGACGCGCACCGCGTCACCGAGAATCGCCGCGCCGCCGGGACCGCGGAGGGGGGCGGTCAGCGCGGCGGAGACCTGCCGGAGCCCGTCAAGGTCCGCGAGCACCACCTGACCGCCGCCGGTTCCGTTGCGGGGGGCGGCGAAGCGAATCGGATGGACGGGGTCGAAGGGATTGCCCATGGCGAATCCCTTCACCGGCATCCCGCGCGCGGTGTAGAGGGTCCAGAACCAGTTACGTCTGAGCAGAGGCTGCTCGGAGACGCGGTCGGCCACCACCTCCTCCGGCCGGGCGCTCCAGACCCGGGTGCCCACCGTAGCCTCGGCGTAGGGGATCACGCCCCTTCCGGAGGAACTGGTCAGGGCGGCCTCCCGGATGCCCAGATGACTCCACCCCCGCCCGCGATGGCCATGGAACGGCCCGGCGATGGCGGCCGGAAACAGCTCGATGGCCAGCACGTTGCCGCCCGACCGCAGCACGTCCGCAGGAATCGGGACGGTCATGGTGCGCAGCCTTCGCTGGTACCGGTCCTTCCAGGTCTCTTCCGGCTCCGCTCCCGCGTTCAGGTACGGCAGCGGCGACGAGCCATCCTCGGCCACGTAGGCCTCTCGCGGGTAGGTTTCGGCGGGTGTCAGCGGATGCAGCGGCCCCTCCGGAAGGTGGGCCCGGCCCACCTCCTGCCCGTTGACGTACACCACCGCGCCGCCAAGCCCGGTGAGGGTCAGGGTGAGATCGCCGACCTGCCTAGGATCGACGATCCCGAAACGGGTGCGCAGGTGGAACTTGGCCGGCCATTCGTCGCCGGGCACGGTCACCCCGTAGCCGCCGATGAAGTCGGCCAGCTCGTCCATGCGGAAGCGCGCCCACGCGTAGTCGTCGAACTCCGCGCCCGCCCAGTCCGCCGGGGGAAGCGGGGAGAACCACGGGTTGCGCTCGCGCAGATTCACCGTCTCGGTTGCGGTCGGCTCGCCTCGTCGAACCGTGGTGACCCGCACCGACTCGGATCGCTCGCCCAGTTCAAACCACCACGCCCCCCGGCTGCGGCGGAGCTCCAGACGCTCCGGCGTACGCGCCACGCCGGGACCCAACACCAGATAGGCCCGCCAGGGGGTCTCGGCGGAGACGACCTCCGTGGCCGCCGGGGCCACCGGCGCCAAAACCGAACCGAGCATGAGAATCCCTGCCACCCACCACCCTCTCGACGTGCGCACGTTCGTCTCCGACATGGCCGCCCTCTCCGTTCGTGAATCCGAATCCAAGGTTAGAGCGACCGATATAGGACATAAGCGCGACGGTCGCCAGCCTTTCCTCGGCCACCCGTGGCCAGAGGGGGAATGGGCCTGGCGACGCTTGTCCGGATAGGGGCTTGCATCCGAGCGTCCATGGCGGACCTTGGCGCGATGAACGGCCAGGCACTGCTCCTCCTCGGCAACCAGCTCTTCCCGGAGTGGCACCTGGAACCGTTCCGGGACATGCCGGTGTTTATGGCCGAAGACGTCGGACTGTGCACCTATGTCCGCCACCACCAGCAGAAGCTGGTCTTGTTCCTGGCCGCTATGCGCCACCATCGCGACCGGCTGCGGGACACGGGCTGGACCGTGGCCTATCACGAGCTGACGACCGACGACGACATCCGCCCCTATCTCGACCGTCTGGCCGACTGGCTGCGGTCGGAGGACATCCGGACCCTGCATGGGTTCGAAGTCGAGGACCGGTTCATGGCCGAGGCGCTGGCAGCCCGCATGGAGTCTCTGGGCGTGGCCTGGAAACCACGCCCCTCTCCGATGTTCATGGTGTCGCGGGCGGAGTTCGTGGCCTGGCTCGACCGCGCCGGCCGCCCGTTCATGAAGACCTTCTACGAGCATCAGCGACGCGCGCGCGGGATCATGATCGGACACGATGGTCAGCCCTGGGGTGGCCGATGGAGCTTCGACACCGAGAACCGGAAGGCCCTGCCCGATGGGGAGGCCATCCCCGCCCGAAGGGCCGTGCCCCGCACGGCGAGGGTCGAGGAGGTCGTTCCGCTGGTGGAGCGCCGCTTCTCGGACCATCCGGGCCGGGCCTCCGATTTCGACTGGCCGGTCACCCGCGAGCAGGCGCTGGAGATGATGCATGATTTCATCGAGCACCGGCTGGACGGGTTCGGCCCCTACGAAGACGCGTTGAGCCCCCGCGACCCGGTGCTGTTCCATTCCATGCTCAGCGTGCCCCTCAACCTCGGCCTGCTCACGCCGGACGAGGTGATCGCGGCCGCCCTGACCCGCCACGACCGCCGTCCGGTGCCGCTGGCCTCCCTGGAGGGATTCGTCCGGCAGATCCTGGGGTGGCGCGAGTTCATCCGCGGGGTGTACCAACGCTTCGGCGAGGAGGAGGAGAGAGCGAACGCATGGGGGCACCACCGGACGCTGGCCCCGTGCTGGTGGGATGCCACCACGGGGCTGCCACCGGTGGATGCGGCCATCGCCAAGGCCATCCGAATGGGCTGGGCGCACCATATCGAGCGGCTCATGGTGCTGGGCAACGTGATGCTGCTGTGCGAGGTGCATCCGCGCGAGGTGTACCGCTGGTTCATGGAGATGTTCGTGGATTCCTCGGACTGGGTGATGGTCCCCAACGTGTTCGGGATGAGCCAGTTCGCCGACAGCGGGATCTTCGCCACCAAGCCCTACCTCTGCGGCTCGAACTACCTTCGCAAGATGGGCCGGTACCCCAAGGGCCCCTGGTGCGACGTGCTCGACGGCCTGTACTGGCGCTTCATCGGCCGCCACCGCGACGTCTTCGCCGGCCAGCCCCGCCTGGGCATGGCCGTACGTACCTATGATCGGCTCGATCCCGCCCGCCGACAGAAGATCGTCGGCGAGGCGGAGAGGTTCATCGGAAGGGCTACCCTGGGCTAACTCCACCCTCCCAAGCGTCCAGGATCTCCCAGACCCGGCGGATGTAGTGCCGGTAGTTTTGCAGCGGGGTGCCGTTGGGCACCCGGTGGTCGAGGGCGAAGACGCTGCCGCCGGTTTTGAGCAGGGGCGGAATTTTTCTTTCGAGCTCGCGGTCGATGGCCGCCCGGCTGTCGCGCAGCACGTGCTTATCGATCCCGCCGTAGAACGCCAGCCGAGTGCCAAACCGCTCCCGGATCCGCACGATGTCCATGCCGGCCGCTGGCTCCATAGGATGCATGCAGTTCACCCCCGCGTCGATAAAGGCCTCCAGAACCGGATTCATGTCGCCATCGCTGTCCTGGTCGAACAGGCGGGCGCCCCGCTCCCGGGCGAAGTCCCAGACCTTCCGGTAA
>PXDE01000501.1 GCA_003566475.1 PVC group bacterium
CGGGGCACCAGCGGCAGCGCGCTTCTGGCCGTCGACCCCGACGCGGACACCGTCCTGTCCGGGAACACCGTGGCCGAATCCCAGGTCACCTGGGAGGGCGTCGACAACACCACCGGCATGAAGATCCAGTTCACCGGCGTGGCCAGCCTGGTGGCGATTCAGGACGTCCAGAGCACCACCACCTCCACCAGCCAGTCCTCAAGCACCACCGGTCCGAACACGACCACGACGCCCAGCCCCTCGACATTCACGACCATCCGGGAGTCCACCATGGCCACCGGACCGGAAGTGACCGACCCTCCCCTGCCGGGGCAGTTTGACCCCGGCGCGTTCAGCCCGGTGACTCTCAACGCCCAGGTTCCCTCCAACGTCCCGGTGGCCGGATCCGTCACCGTGTCGGTGCCCGACCCCTTCACTTCCGGCGGGACCATCCCCGTCCTGATTCCCGGCCCGGCGACCCGCGGCATGATTGTGACCCTGGTGGTCGATGTGCCCGCGCCCTCCAGTACCGCCCGCAGCGTGACCGTCACCCTCCCGGTGACCACGTCGGGTCCCGACACCACCCAGTCCTCCGGCACCACCGGGCCTAACACCAGCAACACCTTCAGCTTTTCCGCCTCCGGCACGCAGTTGCGGCTGCGCGGAACCTGGATCGAGGAGGGCGGCAAGGTCAGCAACGTCGACGCCATCTCCGCCGGCGGAGTGGCGGTCGAGTTCACCTTCGTGGAGGTCGGCGACCCCTGACCCGGTCCCCGCACGGTCGATGGCGTAGAGGCCATCGTCCCGCAGGGCGCGTTCAGGCGGAACACGCCTGCGGCGGCGGCTCGGCGACACCACCGTGTGTGAGGGAAGGCCGTGATCCGTTCCTGCCGGGCGCCTGGCTCGTTCCGGGAACATCGGCATGG
Organism: PVC group bacterium; assembly: GCA_003566475.1. Taxonomy (GTDB): domain Bacteria; phylum Verrucomicrobiota; class Kiritimatiellia; order SS1-B-03-39; family PXDE01; genus PXDE01. The sequence continues at coordinate 906 of PXDE01000501.1, forward strand.
CCTCTTGTCGATCCAGCTCGGCGGGCCGTGAGCCCGGTTGGGGCAACGCCCCCTCACGGGGAGCATCGGCCTCCCGAAGAACTTCGCCTTGCCCCGGCCCGGGGTTTTCCGTAGGGTTCCGTCACCCCGGCTGACATCGCCGCCGGGAACGCGGAGGATGGGCCATGAACGTCATCGGGGTGATTCTGGGGGGAGGGCAGGGGAGCCGGCTGATGCCGCTGACCAAGATGCGGGCCAAGCCCGCCGTGCCCATCGCGGGGAAGTACCGGCTGGTGGACGTGCCCATCAGCAACTGCATCCACGCCAACATCCGCCGGGTGTTTCTGCTTACCCAGTTCAACAGCGTGTCCCTGCACGGCCATGTCCACGGGGCCTACCGGTTCGACATGTTCCAGCGGGCGTTCGTGCGCCTGATCGCGGCCCAGCAGACCCCCACCTCGGAGAAATGGTTCCAGGGCACGGCCGACGCGGTCCGCATGAGCCTTCCCTTCTTCCACGACGAACACGCCGATCTCGCGGTGATCCTCTCCGGCGACCAGCTCTACCGCATCGATTTCGAGGCGGTGATCCGGGACCATCTGGAGAACCAGGCCGAACTCACCATCTGCGCCAAGCCGGTGCCCCGCCGGGAGGCCGGGGCCCTGGGCATTCTCCAGATCGACCGCACCCGTCGCATCACCCGGTTCGTGGAGAAGCCCGGGAACAGCCCGGAACTCGACGAGCTGGTGATCCCTCTGGGGACCGAGGAGCGGTTCCTGGCCAGCATGGGCATCTACGTGTTCAACATGGGGGTGCTGCGCGATCTGCTCGATCAGGTGCCGGAATCCGATTTCGGCCGCAACATCATCCCCGCCGCCATCCGTCGGCACCGGGTGTTCGCCCACAGCTTCGACGACTACTGGAAAGACATCGGCACCATCGGCATGTTCTGGGAGGAGAACCTCCGGCTCACCAACCCCAAGCCGGAGTTCACCTTCTACGACTCCCAGCGGCCCATCTACACCCTGCCCCGGACCCTGCCCTCGACCAAGGTCTGGGACTGCCGTCTCGAGCAGTGCCTGGTTTCGGAAGGCAGCCAGCTCCAGGGCGCCCACATCTGCCGGTCCACCGTGGGCATCCGCTCCCAGATCGGCCGCGATTCGGAACTCGAGGACGTGGTGATGATGGGGGCCGACTTCTACGACGACGACGTGCCCTTCACCGACGGGCCCCGCCTCGGCGTGGGCCGGGGCTGCCACATCCGGAAGGCCATCCTCGACAAGAACGTCCGGATCGGCGACGGGGTGACCATCACTCCCGACGGCAAGGAGGAAGGTGCCTCCACCGACCTCTACATGGTCCGCGACGGCATCATCTGCATCCCCAAGAACACGGTGATCCCCGAGGGGATGACGCTTTAAGGCCCGGGCCTTGACGTCGGGGCAAGGGTGGGGGATGGTGGCTTCAGGTGGGCGGTTCACGCTCCAGACCAGAAATCGGGTTCGAGATCCTAGTTCCGAGGCGTCAGGTCTTGGCTATGCCAGGTATGCGGGATTCCGCAGCGCTCTGATCTCCTTAGCGGCTCCGCCCACCCTTCCCCCCTCTCCCCTCGGCCAGGTCACGCCGAGCCGGCGCCCGGCGTCTCGTCCATCTCCCCCTCCAGGATCTCCTGCAGGGTCGCCTGCAGCAGGGGACGCAGGCCGCCCCCCTCGTCGAACAGCAGACGCTTCAACTCCTCCCGATCTATGCTACTCTTCTTCCGGGTCATGGTGTCTCCTCCGGGCCTTCTGAGCCCGTTTGTGTTGCCAAACACCGGAGTACCATGACCCTTCCCCTTTTTGCAGAACTATCCGCACACTACCGGTACGTGCCGCAGGCCAGGCGCCGTCCGGGGTTCCATGCCGCCGCAGTCCATGTCGTGGCCCGTCGGCCCGGCGGCTACTGTTCTGGACTGCGGTGGCATGGGGCGATCAAGGGCTGGCATTCACCGCGAAACGTCCCGACCCGTCAGCCCGTATGGCCTCCTCCCCCCGGCACGACACCGCCTTGGCTCGCCTGGACCAGGCGTCCGACCCCGCACAAGACCCGTGCTCCGCTCGACATTCGACATTCCGCGGTTCCGCCGTGGCACGGGGGCGCCTGCCCCCGTGCCCTGCCCCCAGCATGAGCCGCCGGACCCGGGAGAAATCTTCATGCCACCCAAGGGAACCCGGAGGCGCGGGGGGAGGGACTAAGGTGGGGGACTAAGGTCGGTGGACTAAGGACCAGGGACCAGGGACCAAGGACAGACATCCCGCATCCCGTATCACGTATCCCGGATCCCGTATCGCGCCAGCCGTCTCTCCCCTTATCCGGCTGAACCCAAGGGTCCAGCGGCGGCACCTGACCTCTGACCGCCGCGCACCGCCCCTGGGGCGCGGCGACGGGGAATTGCCCCGTGCGCGGACTGCGGGCATGATGGCCGTGGATTCCAACCGACGGAGATGCCCATGCGCACGTTGAGCCACTCGACCGAGGAGGAGATCGCCGCCCGCTACGAGACCGCCCGGGATATCTACGCCGACTATGGGGTGGACACCGAGCTGGCCATCGAGCACGCGCTGCGCATCCCCATCTCCATGCACTGCTGGCAGGGGGACGATGTGGCCGGGCTCGAGGTCCGCGACCCGGCCGCCTCCGGCGGGGGGATCCTGGCCACCGGCGGACATCCGGGCCGGGCCCGCACCGGCGACGAGCTGCGCGAGGACTACGACGAGGTGCTGGATCTGGTGCCCGGGGAGATCCGGCTGAACCTCCACGCCATGTACGCCGAGACCGGCGGCCAGAAGGTGGATCGCGACGCCCTCACGCCCGAGCACTTCGCCCGCTGGATGGACTGGGGGGCGGAGCGCGGGGTGGATCTCGATTTCAATCCCACCTATTTCGCCCATCCCCGGGCGGACGACGGGTTCACCCTCTCCCACGCCGACGAGGGGGTGCGGTCGTTCTGGATCGCCCATGGCCGGGCCTGCCGGCGCATCGCCGAGGCCATGGCCCGCAAGCAGGGCTCGCCCTGCGTGCTCAACCACTGGATTCCGGACGGGGCCAAGGATTCCCCGGCCGACCGCTGGAGCCCGCGGGCCCGGCTGGTCGAGGCGCTGGACGCGGTGCTGGACGAAGCCGCCGGGGTGGACCGGTCGCTCTGTCTGGACGCGGTCGAGGGCAAGCTGTTCGGGCTGGGCAGCGAGGACTACGTGGTGGGCTCGCACGAGTTCTACAGCCACTACGCGCTGACCCGCCGCATCCTGCTCTGCCTCGATATGGGGCATTTCCATCCCACCGAGAGCGTGGCCGACAAGCTGTCGGCCCTGCTTCCGTTCCACCCCGAGCTCCTGCTCCACACCAGCCGGCCCATCCGCTGGGACAGCGACCACGTGGTGATCTTCAACGACGACCTGCGGACGGTGTTCCTGGAGGCGGCGCGGGGCGGGGCGCTGGACCGGATCCGGGTCGCGCTCGACTTCTTCGACGCCTCCATCCATCGGGTGTCCGCCTATGTCATCGGCATCCGGGCCACCCGGCTGGCCCTGCTCCACGCCCTGCTCGACCCCTCCGACGCCCTGCGCGAGCTGGAGGCGGCGGGGCGCGGGGCGGAGAAGCTGGCCTGGATGGAGCAGACCCGGCTCCTGCCCCTGGGCGCGGTCTGGGACATGGCCTGCCTCCGCGACAGCGTGCCCCCCGGCCTGGCCTGGCTCCCCGCCGCCGCCGCCCACGAGGCCCGGGTGGTGGAGCGGAGAAGGAATGGATGAGTGGATGGGTGGATGGGTGGATGAGTGGATGGGTGGATGGGTGGATGGGTGGGAAGGGGAGGAAACCTGAAGGCTGAAACCTGAAACCTGAAGGCTGAAAGCTGAAGCTTGAGGGCTGAGGCGGGAAACCTGACTCGCCGTCGGGGTGGTTCGGAAGGCGTGCCTGAGCGCCTGGAGCGTGTCATTGCAGCCGGAGGAGCGTTCGGGCATGATCCGGTCCATGCACCGTCGCCGTCCACGATACCGGTCGCTTGCTCGCCGCACCCGGCCCGCGGCCATCAAGCCGCCGGGGGCCACACCTGGCACCCTGGCCATCGATCCGTCCTGGCCCGCCTCCGCGCTGACCCTGCTCGCCTTCGGCCCGGACCGGTTCGAGGAACGCACCGCCGACTCCCTGGCCGGCCTGCGTCTGGACAAGGTCGACCTGCCGGTGAAGTGGATCAACGTGGATGGCCTGGGGGCCGAGGCGGTGCTGCGCGAGGTGGGGCAGCGGTTCAAGCTGCACCCTCTGGCTCTTGAGGACGTGGTGAGCCTCGGCCAGCGGCCCAAGCTGGAGCCCTACGACGACGTTCTGTACCTGGTGGCGCCGATGATCCGTCTGGTGGACGGGCAGGAGGTGGCCGAGCAGGTGTCGTTCTTCGCCGGCCCGGGGTTCGTGCTC
>PXDE01000540.1 GCA_003566475.1 PVC group bacterium
CGCAGGGGCCGGTTCGTCGAGACTGTTCCCGGCCCCGCCCGACGCCCTGTAGCGGCCGCCCGACGGAGTCCGCGAAGGAGCGGCATCTTCCGGCGTGCATGGGTCTCGTCCGTCGCTAAGTGGCCGCCCCGGATTCGGGCTTTCGCTCCCGGTCGAAGGCAGGCATGGTGCGCGCATGTCAGAAAGCCCGCGCAGCGCGAAGATACGGACGGTCGCCCTGATCCTGCTCGGGATCGGGGCGGTGGCCTTCGCCCGCTACGGCCCGGTGGAACCCGACGAGCTTCGGGCCCTGGCCGGCCGGCTGGCCGAGGTGCCGGGCATGCCGGTCATCCTCATTCTTACCCAGGTTCTCATGTACGCCCTGGCCCTTCCGGGGAGCCTGGTCCTATGGGTGGCCGCGCCCGTCTATCCCGCGCTCGTGGCCAGTGGGATCATCCTGGCCGGCGGGGTGATGGGGGCCGCCGTCGCCTACCACATCGGCGCGGTGCTCGGCGAGCCGACCCGAAAGAAGTACGAGCACCGGGCCGCGTTCAAGGTCATGGCGACCCACGGCGGTTTCTTCACCCAGACCGCGCTGCGCCTGGTGCCCGGATTCCCCCACTCGCTCATCAACTACTCGGCCGGCATCCTCAGGCTGCACCGGGGAAAGTTCCTGCTGGCCACCCTCCTGGGCCTGTCCGTCAAGTGGCCGCTGTACGTCCTGGCCGTGCAGGGTCTGGTCGACATGGGCGACCCCGACGCCGCCATCGGCTGGCAGACCCTGGCCCCCCTTGTCGCCCTCGCCGTCCTCCTCGCCGGCGGCGGCTGGCTGGCCCGGCGCTTCACGCCGGAGAAGGAGTAGGGGATTGTGGATTGTGGATTGTGGATTTCTGAAGGCCCCGTGCGGACGCGGGGCGTCTCGGGGTGGATCCGGGAAGGAGGCCTCCGGCTGTAGCCGAACCCGCCAAGGGTTTGGCCGCGCACGGGAAGACGACCCGAGGCGGCAGGGACAGTCCCACGGTCGAGGTTGGACTTCCGTCCAGACCTTGGACGAAACCGTCCAGACCTTGGAACCGGCCCGAACGGCACCCCCCTCGTAGGTCGGCCATTCCTGGCTGACCCCATAGGGACGAGTAGAACCGAGCCCGGCCAGGCGGATTCCACTCCGGCCTCCAGTCGCAGAGACCGCAAGAAGCGCAAGGGCGGTACGGCCGCTCGACACCGGCGTCGGGTATGGCATATTCGCAGATGAGCGGCGGGGCCAACCACTCCCGCCAAGCGGCCTAGTGGAACCACGAATCACCGCCGAGGTGGGATGAAGACATGCGCACGAATTCACACGAATGGGGCCGAGCCGACCGGCAGAGCCGGGCAGCGAGCCTCTTGGAGTGCGGGAGTCTGACTCCCGCCTTCCAGCGTGAAGGCGGGATATCCCGCGTCGCCCGCAACCACGCCCAGGGCCAGCCAAAGCGGAACTCAAAGTTCCGCACTCCGAACCACTCCTCCGCATCCGTGTCCATCCCCTCCACCGGAGGGGTGGCCGGAGGCCGGGGTGGGTTGGGTGTGCATCCGTGGTTCAACTCTTCCGGGAATGGGGACGAGATCGAGACCGCCTCCACCGCCCCCGGCGGCCCGCCCCCGCACGTCACCCTCCCCCCGCAGGCCCGCGTCCCCGGCCAGCCGGGCGCCGGTCCCGGCGCCGGCATCCAGGAGGAGCCCCCGGCCACCGGGGGGACGATCACCTACCACGACTTCTTCACGCCCGAAGGCCGCACGGCGGAGGTCCGGCGCGAGGAGGGCGAGTCCCAGATCGTCGAGCATCAGTACATCTGGTCCTTCCCCGGCCCCGACTATCCCGACGCCCTGGTCCTCCGTGACGACATCACCCCCCAGCGCAGGCTCTATGCCCAGCAGGACGCCCTGGGCAGTGTCACCAGCCTCGTGGACAGCTTCGGAGACACGGAGGAACGCTACGCCTACGATCCGTACGGCAACCGCTCGATCTTCGACCCCGACTACATCCCCCGTACCTCCAGCTTCTTCGAGTGGCGCCGGGGCGACAAGGCCCAGGAGGAGATCTTCGAGGGGGTGCTTGCCGTGCCCGGCGTGGCCACGCTCCCCGCTACATGGGTTGTTACTCCTGGCGGCGCAGCGGCAGGCGGTTACCTGAGCTACGAGAACCTCTCTGACTGAACATGCAGCCCCCAGAAGTCGGACTAATCTACTATTTCATCTTCTGGATCCCCTTAATAACATTGCTTGAGATTGGGGAACGATCGTATTTTCCAATAATTCCAATACTTCCGCTGGTTTTGGCTTTGATTACGGCATTCCTAGGCCTCTGGAGCGGTTGGCTCGCCGTGACTTTCCTTTGGCTGGTCCAGGCAGCTATTGCCGGGTACCTGACCTGGCAGGCGGAGACCCACGGCCCAGATGACATCGTACATCGCGCAGGCGATGGAGGGCACCTCCCGGCGAACGAAAGGAGTCTCCCCGGTGCCCGCCTTGATTCTTGCGAGCATCCAGGTGAGGTTCCCGGTAAGCCTGCTAGATCGCTGCACCGGAGGCTTGCGCCAGTTCTTGCGGCCTCTCTTGGTGGCGTCATCACGTTCTTGGTGGCGGCGGCGATCTTGGGCGGATCGCCATTGAGTGGATTCGGAGCATCGGCACTGATGGCCTTCAACGTCTGGATCGCTTGGCGTGCGCTCCCGGGATGGTGGCGCGCGGTCGCACGGCGAGGGCGTGCAGGCGGGGTGATGATGATGGTCGATGAATGCTGCCGCGTAATCGGACAACTCGGCATTGCCGCAAGCATCGGGTTATTCTTTCTTTCTCTGCCGACTGGCCGGTCAGGTCTCCGCGTCTACGCGGTCGTCGTTTGGATCGCTTCCGTCTTTGTGGTTTTTGTTCCCCATGGTCTGAAATTGACGAGGGTTGTTGGGAGGCGAAGACGGTGAAGAGGTTGATCATCAAGCCGAAAGGGATAGGCGATTGGTGGGGTTGCGCTTTAAGCATGTTGCTGCTCATTACGTGCATTGACGGGCTCGCTTTCGGAACATTTGGCGGGCCCGTTGGAGGTGCCTATATCGAGATTGAAGGGTGGGACGCTGTCGCTGCCTCCTTGGTCGCAGGCTGCCTTGGCGTCTGGAGTCTTTCCACCTGCATCGGCAAGCCGTTCCGGCATCGGGGGGCGCCACGTCTACTTTGGACGGCGATCATGGGTTTTCTGGGTGTTTCGTACTTCCTGTTCCTCACTCAGCCTCGTTTTCGGGCGCTGATCATCGCGTATGCTCTGACCACTATCATGTGGCTCCTGTCCGTGTGGGTCTCACGGTCCTTCACACGCGGGCAGCCAATCTCGACCACATCCGACGGGCCACCTGTTGCAAGGAACCATTCAGGCGATGACTAGATCTGGCAGTTGACGGCCATGTGTTCGCGCAACCTGATACTGAACAGTCACTTGCGTATGAGAACGGTCGCACCCAATGGGTGAGGGCTGAAGCGTGGCCGTGGGCGAGAAGGCACGGATGCTGCGACCCCTCCGGGGTCGGACGGTGAAGAGAAGATGAGGGTTCCGGGGGTGTCGCGTCGCTCGACCCCCGGCTAATCGCTTCGACCCCTCCGGGGTCGCATGAGTCCCATCCTCCCGGGCCTGTCCGCCGTCGCCCGAAGGCTGGAAGCGGAAGGACGCCCGGGCTAGCGCTTCTTCCGCTTGCCCTTGCGGGCGGACGGGCGGGCGGGGGAGGACGGGCCGGTGCGGGTGGCCACGGGGGGGCCGGACGGAGGACCGCCGGCCGCCGCCTTGCGCTCGCGCCTCCGCTTCTGCCAGAGGAGCTGCACGATCATCAGCATCTGGTTGGTGGTCCAGTACAGCACCAGGCCCGAGGCGAAGCGGTAGAAGAAGAAGAGCATCATGAACGGCATGAACTGCATGATCTTCTGCTGCTGGGGATCCCCCGCCGTGGGGGTGAGCCTCTGCTGGTAGACCGAGGTGGCGGTCATGATGAGCGGCAGCAGGTTGATGCCTCCGACCATACTGAGGATAGGCAGGTGGGCCAGCAGCCCCTCGGGCTGGCTCAGGTCCGAGATCCAGAGGAACGGGGCGAACCGCAGCTCGATGGCGCTGCGCAGCACACTGAACAGGGCGAACAGCACCGGGATCTGCACCAGCATGGGCAGGCAGCCGCCCAGCGGGTTGACCTTGTGCTCCTTGTAGAGCGCCATCATCTCCTTCTGCAGGCGCTGGGGGTTCTCCTTGCCGTACTTGGCCTGCAGGGCTTTGATCTGGGGCTGGATCTCCTGCATGCGCTTCATGCTCTCGGTGCCCCGGTGGGTGATGGGCCAGAACGCCACCTTGACGATCACCGTGAGCAGGATGATGGCCACCCCGTAGTTGGGGAACACGCGGTAGATGAAGTTGAGGCCCCGGATCAGGGGCCTGCCGATCCACCCGAAGAACCCCAGTTCCATCACCTCGTCGGCCCGGGCCCCGAAATCCTGGAGTTCGGAGAGCAGCTTGGGGCCCATGTAATAGGCCATCTCGCGCTCGACCGGGGCATCCGGGCCCACGCGCATGGACGGGAACACCAGCCGGGCCGACACGGTCTCCGGCTTGGCCTCGTGCTCGCCCCGCACCGCCTCCATCACCGCGTCGTCCCCGCCCGCCCGGGGATGGAGAAGCTGGACGAAGTACTTGTTCTTGACGGCCAGCCAGGTGACCCCATGCCCCAGCCGCTCCTCGAACCGCGGGGTGGCCTCCCGGCTCCTCATCCAGCGCGAGATGGCCTTAGCCTGGTGTTCGACCCCGCCGCCCACATGGAGGGCGTCCACCCCAAGGTAGAGCACCCGTTCGCCCAGCGCGGACTCGTCGGGGGGCATGGGGCCGAGCGCGATCTCATGGGCGGGCAGATCCAGCGGCGAGTCGGCGGTGAACTCGTCGCGGATCTGAATCCGATAGCCCTCGTCCAGGGCGATGGTCCGGCGCAGGTGCAGGCCCTGCGCGGTCCGCCGGGTCAGCACCACCTGCTCGGGCGACTGTTCGGCGATCTCGAACGGACGCCAGGCCTCCAGGCCGGGCAGGCCGTGGTAGGCGAGGGCGGGGGCCTGGGTGAAGTCGAACTCGACCCGGGGGCCGTCGGGATCCTCGGTTTGGGAGTATCCGAGCAGAACGGCCCGGTCGAGGGCGCCGCCCCGGGTGGAGAACTGGAGGACGAACCGGCCCTCGGACTGGACCTCCACCGGCTCGGCGGGGACGTCCGGGGTAGGCTCGATTCCGGGCTCCGGCTCGGGGTCCGCCACGGCGGGCGGGTCAACGTCCGGGGACGTGAGCGCGGGGGTGGGCCGGGGAGGCG
>PXDE01000497.1 GCA_003566475.1 PVC group bacterium
TCAGCACCAGCACATCCGCGAACTCGATCTGGTCCATGTGCAGCAGCGACACCGGGCGGGTGTCGTCGTCGCCCAGCGCCTCGCCCCGGTCCACCAGGGTCTCCGTGGACAGGAGGTCGGTGGGGAAGTTCGCCGCGTCCACCACCGTGACCATGGTGTCGATCCGGGCCAGATCGGACAGGCTGCGGCCCGCCTCGTCGGCGAAGGTGAAGGTCTCCGCCACCGGCAGCGGCTCGGAAATCCCGGAGGACTCGATCAGGAGGTAGTCGAACCGTCCCTCCTCGGCGAGCCGGGCCACCTCGACCAGAAGATCCTCGCGGAGGGTGCAGCAGATGCAGCCGTTCTGCATGGTGATGAGCTTCTCGTCCACCCGGCTCAGGGCGGCGCCGCCCTGGCGGATTAGGCGGCCGTCCACGTTGATCTCGCTCATGTCGTTGACGATTACCGCCACCCGCAGCCCCTCGCGGTTGGCCAGGACATGGTTGAGCAGGCTGGTCTTGCCGGCGCCGAGGAAGCCGCTGAGGACGGTGACGGGTAGGCGGGAATCGCTTTGGATCATGGGAGTGGCCTTGGGGTGGGAGTGAAGGGTAGGGGAATCATGAGTCGTAGTCGAACGACCAGAGCTGCTGATCCAGAAGTCGCGTGGCTCTGGTTCGGTAGAGGCGATCGAGAGGAGGCACGGAGGAAGAAGACACAGGAGGGACCCGAATGCCTAATTGATAATGCGTTATCATATAGATGCGGGCGTCCGCTGTCAAGGTGCCGACATTGGACCCTGGTCCCTGAACGGATTGAACACGGTCTGAGTACGCGTGTGCGGAAAGCCCTTATTCCACGGGAACGCGGCTACCCGGAGGCAGGTTCCTGATTTCCCTGTCCTGAGCCGAAGGGCGGATGCGAGCCAGGCTGAGCCCAGGTTCGACCCTGGTGCATGGGATTCAGTCGTCCACCGCGCTCTACAGCCCCTGTCCGGCCACCTCCGGATCGATGTCGTCCAGGATCACGGCCTGGAACGCGCGCAGGGCGGCCAGGGGATCCGGGTGGCCCCAGATGTTACGGCCGATGGTGGCGCCGCGGGCCCCGGCCGTCACCGCGTCGCGCATGTCCCGCAGCACCGCCTGGAACGTGGGCTGCTTCGGCCCCCCGGCCGCGATGACCGGAACCGGGCAGGCCTCCGTGATGCGCCGGAAGGACGCCACGTCGCCGGTATAGCCGACCTTGATCACGTCGGCGCCACACTCGATCCCGCAGCGCACTGCCCATTCGATCTCGGACGGCGTGAACACGATCTTCGGCTCGGACCCGGCATAGTCGCGGGGATAGATGTGGGCGATGATCGGCAAGTCGAAGTCGGCGGCGGCCGTCACCTGATCGGCCAGGGCCTGGAGCGACTCCTCCTCCCGGGGCCCGCGCACCGCGATGGCCACCGCGAGGGCGTCGGCCCCCAGGCGGACCGCCTCTTCGGGGTCGGAGACCTGCATCACCACCCGGTCGTCCACGGTGAAGTAGCCGGACTGGATGATGAGCGGCACCTGCCCGGCATAGGGGGGCCAGCAGCCCATGGCCGCCCCCTTGGTCATAGTGAACGGCCCGGGCCGGCCGGGCATGAGGGTGGCCAGGACGCCAGGGAGGTCGATCAGGCTCAGGGCCTCGGTGGCCCCGCGGTAGCCGAACCAATGGTCGATGGCCACCGAGCACAGGCGGCCGGAGGGATGGGCGAAGATGCGGTTGAGGCGGATCTGTTTGCCAAGGGACATGGGGGAGTCGGTGGTCAGGGTCCAGTGTTCAGGATTCAGGGTTCAGGGTTCAGAGGTCAATCCGGCATGTGCTTGCGCAGGAACTCGACCACCAGGGCATGGTCGTCCACCCCGCTGCGGTCGGGCCGGTAGAAGGTGCCGTGGTCCTTGCCTTCCCAGACCACGAACTCGTGGGGTGCCCCGGCGTCCCTGAGCGCGTCCACCAGTCGCTGCGACTGGGCGAAGGGGACCGTCCGGTCCCGGGTGCCGTGGATGACCAGAAGGGGCGGGGTGTCGCGGCGGACGTAGCGGAGGGTGGACGCCCTCCGCCCAGCCTCCTCGTCGGCGGCCGTCCGGCGGGCGGCCGGACCGCCCCAGGTGCTCCAGTCGTGGGCGCCGTAGTAGGCCACGGCGGCCTGGACGGCCGAGGAGACTTCCCCATGGCCGTCGGCTTCGGGCTCCAGGCCGTCGGCGGGCCGGGTCACGGCGGCCAGGGTGGCCAGATGGGCGCCGGACGAGGCCCCGATGACCGCGATGCGGTCCGGATCCACCCCGTGTTCGGCGGCATGCCGCCGGAGATAGCGCACGGCGCTCTTCACATCCTGGACGTTGCGGGGAAACGACGCGGCCATGTTCCGGATGTAGGACACGCCCCGGTGCTCGTCGGGCACGGTCATGTAGTCGGTCACCACGGCCACGAATCCCGATTCGGCCAGCCGGGTGGCGGCGTGGACGAAGATCCGCTCCCGCCGGCGACGATGCCCCCAGCCGCCGCCATGGACGATCACCACCCCCGGGCGCTTCCGACCTTCGGTCGGTCCGGGCGGTAGATAGACGTCGAGAAGCTGGCCGGGATCGGCGGCGGTGAAGGCGATGTCCTCGAGGCGGCGCACCTCGTCGCCCTGTCCAGCGGAGGGCCCGACCATGGTGAGGCCGAGGAGCACGGTCAGAGTGCGGGTCGAGGTCCGGGAGGCGGTCATCGGGGTCACCAGGGGTAGGAGGCTTCCGGCAAGGGTATGCCGAGCCGGGCCCTGCCGCATGTCAAAACGCCGCCGTGGCCTGTCGTTCGGGCGCGGCGCAGGCTCCGTCTGTAGCTGGACGCGCCAGCGTTCAGCCTGCCCGAGGGAACGAGCCCGCCTGCGTGAAGCTCCGCTGCGGGCGCGTTTCCTGCGGCGTTCCCGGTGGCGTCTGAATCCTGGCGGATTCAGCTACGGGGAGGCGGATCCGGCTATGGCGACAGCGAAGGGTCTCTGCGTGGGATGGGCCGTCATCCATGCGCACGGATCTGGTCGCGGCGAGGAAGCAGGGGCGTATGGTAGGCCTATGGACAGCAGGAATCACCCGACGCAGTTCCTCCTCCCTGCCTTGCTCTGCCTGGCGATGACCTTGACAATGACCGCGCGTGGCCAGGACTCGGAGCCTTCGGCCGCGGCCGAGGCCCGGCCAAGGGGGGGCGCGATCCGATGGGACGCCTGGACCGGAGGGGCCATCACCGAGCAGGTTGAACGCACGCTGGGTCCGGCGCGGTACCACGACCGGCTGCCCTGGTTCGCCGAGATGACCGGCGAGAACTCGGTACAGATTGACGGGAGCGGGCAGGAGGTGATGGATCGGGAGATCGGGTTCGCGGCCGGGGCCGGGCTGGATTTCTGGGCCTTCCTGCTCTATGCCGAGGACAGCCCCATGAGCGTGGCTCTCGGCCAGTACCTGCGCAGCCGTCGGCGGGAGGAGATCCGGTTCTGCCTGATCCTGCACAACACGCTCCGGGCCCTGGCGGAGGACTGGCCCCGGGAGAGGGACCGCGGCGTGGCCCTTCTGCGCGAGCCAGGCTACGAGACCGTCCTCGATCAGCACGTCAAAGAAGGGCTCGCGCGTCTGACGGAGCAGCTCGAGCAGGGTTCTGCGGTGGGCCTCGCACCGCCCCGGATCTTCCCCGGCGAGGTTATGGAGCTCGTAGGGATCCGCCTCATCGGCGGTCCCGTTCCTTGCGGTAGTAGGGGGCCATCTCGTCGGCGAAGGCCCGGGCCTGGGCGGCGAGGTCCTCGACCCGTTGGGGATGCCGGGCGGAGAGGTCATAGGCCTCCTCCGGATCCTCGACGAGGTCGATGAGATGGGGGAACTCCCCCCGGCGCGGGTATTCCCCGCGTTGCTGGACGAGGTTGAGCTTCCACCGGCCCTGGATGACCGCGCCCGGGGTGTAAACATTCCAGAGGTGGAGGACATCGTGGGGGGAGGGGGCGGTCCCGGCGAGGGTCCGGGACATATCCCGGCCGTCGAGCCCCGGCGGGGCCGGTCGGCCGGCCCATCGGAGCGCGGTGGGAAGCAGGTCCATCAGGTGCAGCGGCTCCTCGCAGACCTGGCCGCGGGCGATGCCGGGGCCCCGGGCGATGAAGGGAACCCGCACCCCGCCCTCGTAGGTCTCGAACTTGCGGCCAGAGAGGCCGCCCGTGCGGCCCTGATACCAGGGGCCGTTGTCGCTGGTCACGATGACCACGGTCCGGTCCAGGACGCCGTGCCGCCGCAGCCGGTCCACGATCTGGCCGATGCCGTGGTCGAGGGTCTCGATGACGTCGCCGTAGAGTCCGGCCCGCGACCGGCCCAGGAAAGGAGGCTCGGCGCCGATCGGCACATGCGGCATGGGGTGGGCAAGGTAGATGAAGAACGGCGACGCGTGGTGGGTGTCGATGAAGCCCAGGGCCTCCTCGGTGAGGACGCGGGTCAGGGCCGAGCACGGGACCTCACGGTCTGCCTCGCGCTCGTCGCGCCAGCACGAGACCACCGGCTGGCTCGGCTGAAGGAACGGGCCGTAGTAGGTATCGAATCCGTGGCGGGTGGGCCGGTGGCGTTCCCGCACGCCCACATGCCACTTGCCATAGGCGGCGGTGGCGTATCCCGCCGCCCGGAGGTGGGTGGCGATGGTGGGGAACTCGGTCTCCAGGCCCCAGTCGTCGTCCGCGAAGACCACCCGCGGGACGCCGACCCTCTGGGCGTAGCAGCCGGTGAGCACCTGGGCCCGGGAGGGGCTGCATGTGGGCGCGCCGTACATCCGGGTGCAGCGCACGCCCTCGGTGGCCAGGCGATCCATCACCGGCGTGTCCAGAAGGCGGCTCCCATAGCAGCCCACATCGCCGGCGCCCATGTCGTCCATCATGATGAAGACCAGATTGGGCGGGGGCGAGTGAGGGGGATGGCGGGTCATACGGCGACTCTAGGCCAGGGCGGGCGCGGAGGCATGTCAGAATGGCGGGCAGACCTGTCGGATGGGGCGCGTGAGGCTCGTCGCCGTCTGAATCCTGGCGGATTCAGCTACGGGGAGGCGGATTCAGACACGGGGGCCGCTTCCGGTGCGGCGGCGCGGTAGTGTCCAGGAGGTTCCAGGACCACCGGCGGCTCCTCGCCGGGCTCAAGCGGGAAGTCGAAGACCGGGACGAGGTCGATGGTCAGCCCCTCGGAAGTCGGGCTGACGAGCGAACCGGTCTGGCCACAGGCGGTCGCCCGGCGGTAGGTCGCGCCATCGAGCACGAACACCTCCACCGACTGGGGGAACGGGGTCACCAGCCACACCTCGCGCACGCCGGCCCGGGCATAGAGA
>PXDE01000545.1 GCA_003566475.1 PVC group bacterium
GTCCGCTGTCACAGACAGCGGACTACTGGGTCCGCGCTTACTCGGTCGTATGCTTGTCCGGACATACGGCTTGTCCACGGAACCGCGGGAGTGTGTCTCAGAGCCGTGCAGGCCGCTGGTCCGGTGGGCCAGCCGGATGAAGGGCGGGACGGCACACCGGAGAACACGGCTGGAAGCCGATTCTACGGGTGGCAGGTGCGATGCGGCCGTGGCAACGGCGTCCTCGCCGTTGATTCTGGCGTGTTGCGCGATCACGGGGTGTCTTGGTGTCTCAAGAGAGAAACGTAACGACCAGGCCCAGCAGCAGGGCGACGATGAGAGTCGCAAGCACAACGCCGAGGCACGAGACGTTGGACGGGGGCTCCTCGGTTTGGTCGGGTGACGGCTCGGGAAGGCCGGCCGCTTCGCGGGCCTGGCGCTCCTGCACTTTGTGGGCTTTGACGTGCGTCCAGGATTCGGAGACCTGCCAGCGGGTGAGGGTACGCCAGTCGTCCCGGCCCAGGAGGTAGGACAGGAATAGGGCTTCGCACAGGGCCAGGGGCACCGGCTCCTCCACCTCGTAGATGGTGTCGTCCTCGCGATGTTCGACCCTCATCCGGCCGTCGGCCAGCGCGGTCGCCTGCATGAAACGGTCATCCGTTTCGTCCAGAATAACGAACTCATCGGGGGCGGCATGGACGAGGGGAAGACGCTCGCGGATGTCGTCCGGCGAAGGGTTCTCGACCGGCGGCAGGTGGTGGAAGGTGAGCCGCATGTCGAGGACCGCAATGGCTACTTCGGCCCGCTGACTCCAGGCGGGGCGAGGTGATCGCCGAGATGGTCCGGGGCGGGGGCACGGTCGCCGGCCGGGATGAAGGGGGCGGCGGGATCGACCGGGGTGACCTCCGACTCGAGGATGGCGAACAGGTAGCCGTCGCGGTGGTAGGGGGCGCGGCTGTCCGGGGTCCAGAGATGCAGCCGCCCCACCACCAGCACCGGATCGTCGTAGAACGGCGCGTCGCGGTCCTTCTGCTCGGCGTACACCACCTGGTTCATCGACGGGGGCACGCAGAAGTAGCAGCCGACCATGGTGGGCATGATCATGATCCGCTCGAACCGCTCGAGGCTGTCGAACGGGGCCATGAACCCGAGCATGGCCACGGTCTCCCCATCGAGGGCCCTCAGGTCCGAGGGAATGGAGGGGAGCCGCTCGAAGCTGCCGTCGAGGTGTATCACCCCTTCGTCGGCCCGGCCGATGCGACGGAAGGTGAGCAGGCGGTCGCCCCATTCGGCCTCGATCTCGGCCCGGTTGGGGAGGCGCCGCAGGGGGTCGCTGCGGAAGGTGTTCTGGAGCACGCCGCCGAGCACCAGCACAGGGATGAGGATGAGCAGGCCCAGCAGGAAGCGGACCCAGAGGGGGGCGGGCGCGTCGTCTTGGAGCGGGAGGTCGGTCATGCCCCACCATCGGCCAAAACCCGGATCGGTTCCACCCGGTAGCGGGAAAGGGCGGAGATGAGGCTGGCGGCGAGGCCCGCCGCCGCCACCGCCGCCAGGGCCCAGGCCTCCTCGGGGCCCGGGGTCCAGGTCTGGATCCGCAGGCCGACCCGCGCGGCCAGCCGGGGCGCGGACAGGGCCAGCCCGGCGTGCGCGGCCAGCCAGCCGGCGGCGAGGCCGGTCGCGGTGAGCCAGGCCCCTTGCAGCAGGACCAGCGCGAACACCTCGCCCGGATGCGCCCCCAGCGTGCGCAGCACCGCATGGTCCCGGCGCTGACGGTCCGCCGCCTGGATCAGCGTGGTGAGCACGGTGAGCGACGCCACCAGCACCACCACCCCGGCCACCGCCAGCAGCGAGGCCTGCAAGGGGGCCAGCACCTGCCGGGACAGCCGCATGATCTCCAACAGAGGCACCGCCGCCATGGATTCGGTGTCGCGGTTGATCTGGTCCACCATCCGCATGCGCAGGCCGGGGGTGCGGAGGGTGACCAGCACGGCGGTGACCTCGTCGCTGGGCTCGCGCCCATGCAGCCGGGCCTCCTCCTCGTGCACGATCCACACCGACGGCACCGACACGAAGATGGCCCGGTCGTGAGAGGTGCCGCTGGGGGCCAGCACGCCTGCCACGGTGTAGGGGAAGTCGTCGTGGTCCTCGGACCCGGGTAGGGGCACCAGGCCGTGGGTGCCCACGAAGCGGTCGCCCACGTCCAGGCCGGCGGATCGGGCCACCTCGGCCCCGACCACGGCCTCGAAGTCGGCCTCGAACCGCCGCCCCCGGGCCAGTTCCAGCAGCGGTGTCTCGGCGCCCCGGGGGACGAAGTCGAACCAGGCCGGGTCGGTGCCCACGATCCGGAAGCCGCGGTAGTTGTCGCCCAGGGCCACCGGGAAGGCGTGGGCCACCCGCCGGTCCCCGCGCAGCGCCTCGAGCCGGGCGAAGGGGATGTTCCCGGTCGGCTGGTCCAGATGGTAGAGGCTGCTCAGCACAAGCTGGAGCGGGCTGCCCTTGGCCCCCACCACGAGGTCGGCCTGACCCGCCTCGGCCATGAGCGCCCGCTGGGTCTCCCGGCGAAGGGCGAGCACGCCGGTGACCAGGGCGGCGCCTAGGACGATGCCCAGCCAGGCCAGGCCGGACACCACGGGGCGGCGCCACAGGGCCCGCCAGGCCATGCGCCACAGGCTCATGCCGCCGCCGCTCCGGGCACGGCGGTGACCCAGCCCCGGGCCTCGACGGTGCGGTCCAGGCCCTCGGCCACCGCCGGGTCGTGGGTGACGCAGATCAGGGTGCAGTGCCGCTCGCGGGCCAGATCGCGGATGAGGGTCATCACCGCCCGCCCGGTGGCGCGGTCGAGGGCGCCGGTGGGCTCGTCGGCGAGCAGGATCTCCGGCTCCCCGGCCAGGGCCCGGGCGATGGCCACCCGCTGGCGTTCCCCCACCGACATCCGGCCGGGCCAGGCGTGCCGCCGGTCGGCCAGGCCCACCCGCTCCAGCCACGCGGCGGCGGCGGTGCGGCGCGACGTGCCCGACACCCGGCGCCGCCCGAATCGCAGCCCGATCTGCACGTTCTCCAGGGCGGTGAAGTCCGGCAGCAGGTGGAAGGTCTGGTGGATGAACCCGATATGGCGGCCGCGGAAACTGTCCCGGCGGCGCGAGGAGAGGCGGCGGGGATCCTGACCCAGGACATCGATCTCGCCCCGGTCGGGCAGCAGCAGGCCCGCGATCAGGTTCAGCAGGGTGGACTTCCCGCATCCGCTGGGCCCCACCACGGCCACCTGCTCCCCGGCCCCCGCCTCGAAGTCCGGCAGCCGGAACCGCACCCGCATTCCGCCCGCCGTGCCCAGGTGGCAGGCGACCTCGCGGAGGTGGACGCGGGCGCTGGTGGTGGGCTGGGGGGAGGGAGGAGGCATGGGGGCGGGGGGAAGGGATCAGTGACCAGTAATCAGTGATCGGTGATCAGTGATCGGTGGGGAAGGGGTGGATGAGTGGATGGTTGGATGGGTGGATGGGGGAACCGCAGAAGGTTGAATGCTGAATGTCGAATGTCGAACGGGGCAGCCAGTACCTCGCTGTCTGTGACAGCGAGGGGGCGTGCGCAGTGCCTGAAGGGTGGAAGATCAGGCCCATGGCCATGCTTCCTCCAGACCGGGCTCGCCCCACTCGCTGTCCGCTGTCACAGACAGCGGACTACTGGGTCCGCGCCAACCCGGTCGTATGCTTGCGCGGACCAGCGGCTTGTCCACGGACCTGCGGGGGTGTGTCTCCGAGCGGACACCACTCTGAGGAAACGGCGAGGACGCCGTTTCTACGGTTGGCACATCCACAGCAGCCGTGGCAACGGCGTCCTCGCCGTTGCTCTCAACCCGTTGCGTGAGCATGGCATGCATGGTGTTCTCGTACGGTGACGCCTCCCCATCGCCCTTCAGCGGCCGCTCGACCGAGTCGGTGAGGGAGAACGGCGCCGGTGGCGGATCGGCTAGTGGTTGTGCCCATGCCCATGCCCGTGCCCATGATCATCGCCGTGCTTGTGATCATGATCGTGCCCGTGCAGCTCGAACTCCTTGGACTTGAGGGCGGTGTCGCCTTCGCCGACGTGGAGCGTGGACATGATGTGCACATGGCCCTTGAGCCATTCCGTGGCCCCGGCCACGAAGTAGTGGGTGGCGCCTTCGTGGATGGTGGGGGTTCCCTTCTCGTCCGGGTTGGTCTCCCGGTCGCGCACGGCCAGGCGCACCGTGCGTTCGCCCGCCACCAGGCGCAGCGTGGTGTCGAGGGGCCGACGGAGGGGGCGGCGGCCGTGGTCGTCCTCGTACAGCCACACTTCGAGATCGCCCTCGTCGTCGTGCAGCTTCACCTCGGCGTACCCGGCCGCCTTGCCCCCGGCGTCGGCCAGAGCCACCAGGATGCCGTGGTTCGGCCCGTGGTCGTGGTCGTGCACATGGGGCATGCCCACCGCCTTCATCAGCTCGGCCACCACACTGTGCAGACCTTCGGCGGCGTCGAACAGATCCGCGTCCGCCGTATCCGCCGCGTCCGCGAACACCTTGGCCAGGTCGCCTAGGTCGTCCTGGAACAGGCGGGCGGCCAGGGGATTCCGGGCCTCGCGGGGGAGGCGGGCCTTGGCGATTCCCTCCGCGCCGGTGGCCAGGGCGGGGGCGAGCTGGCGCAGGGCGGCCGCGTCCTTGGCCTCGGCCAGGTGCTCGGCCCGATGGGCCATGGCGTCGAGCTGACGCAGCTCCGGCCAGGCCACCCCACCGTGGTCGTGCCCGGCATGGGCGAGGACGCGGGGGGCGGCGGCGAGGATGAGCAGGGGGATGGCGAACCACGACTTCATGACGGCGCTCCGGGGTGTCGGGTGAATCGGGGACATAAGGCGGACATCCATTTGCATCGGGTGGCTTCTAGCGGGCGATCCTCTGCAAGGTGCCGCTTCGCGGGAAATACGCAAGGTAGTGGCGGGCCATGTCGCGGGCTTTCTCCCGGTCGCCGTACTGGCGTTCGGTGAGGGCGGCCATGTGAACGGCGGCCATGGCGTCGTTCTCGTCGTCGTCGGTCCAGCCGGGCACCGGCGGGCCGTCCGGATCGTAGCCTTCGGGCCGGGTCCGCAGCACCAGGCGGGCCGCCTCGGCATAGGCGACGCGGGCCCGGTCGACCAGGGGCAGGGCTTCGGGAACCGGGTTCAGCATGTCGAAGTCCGACATCTTCCGGGCCTCGGCAAGGAGGATCTGGCCGAGCATCAGATGCAGGGCGAACGCCTCCGGGTTGTTGCGGATCCCCTCCTCGATGAACCCCACCGCATGGTCGGGCCGGTGGGCCTTGAGCCACCAGGAGCCCACCGCGAAGCCGCGGACATGGTGCGGATCGGCGAGGGTCATGAGCCGGAACCAGGGCAGGAGCTCGGTGCCGTCGGTGTGGACGTGGGGCTTCGACGGGTCGCGCCAGGGGTGTACCTCGCGGTGCATGCGTCCGATCCAGCCCCGGAAGTCGCGGGAGGGGTCGGGGATCATGGTGGGCGTGCCCGCGTGGTCGTCGAAATGGTCGTGGTCGTCGTGGCCGACCTCGCTCTGATGTTCGTCGATGGCCTCGGTGACGGCGGTGAGCCCGCGCAGCTCCTCGTCCAGATGGGGCATGTAGGCCACCCCGCTGTGGAGGTAGGCCTCGGTCTTGTTGAACAGCAGGTCGGCGGCGGTGGCCCGGAGGTCGCCCAGCATCACCGCCGCCGCGCTGGTGTTGCGCACGGCCCGGGCGGTCTCGTCACGCACCCGGCCCCCCTCGTAGGCCATGGGCTGCACGGTGCGGCCCAGCCAGGGGAGCAGGGCGGCCCCCGCCGCCAGCACCGCCGCCGCCGCCACCGCCCTCACAGCGGCATCCTCCGGAACCGCCAGGCCGCCAGGACCAGCAGGGCGGCCGTGAACAGGCCGCCATACAGGAACAGCGCCCCCGCCTCGGCGGCGGGCAGGGGGGCGATGCCGTCGGTGTAGCGGACCACCAGATCGAGCTTCCCGAAGTCGGGAAGGTAGCCGAGTAGCCAGGCCCAGAGCGGCCCGGCGGCCCGCCGGTCGGCCCAGATCCGCAGGAGCGGGAGGAGGGTCCCGGCTCCGAACACCAGGCCCAGCGTCACCAGGGTGGCCACCGCCTTGGGCACCACCAGCGACAGGGCCAGGGCAAGGGCCGCGGCCAGGGCGACCGAAAGGGCTCCGGCTACCACGGCCTGCGCCAGCATCCCCGGATGGTAGGACTCCAGCCGGGGCACCGAGAGCCAGGCGACCCCGCCCAGCACGGCCAGGCAGGCGGCCCCGGCCACCGCCACCGCCAGCCATTTCGCCGCCAGCACCGCCGTGCGGTCCACCGGGCGGGCCAGCAGGGTCAGGAGCGTGCGGTGCTCCAGCTCCTCCGCCACCTGCCGGGTGGCCATGAGCACGGCCAGCACATGGGCGGCCCCGGCGGCCAGCGTCAGCCCGAGGTTCAGCAGCAGGGTCCCGGTCTCCGGGTTCTCGATCCCCGCCGTCCGCACCGCGAACACCCCCAGCAGGTACACGGCCATCAGGAAGGCCACCACCGAGAGGTCGCGCCGCCGGAGCAGCTCGATCCACACTGCCCGCATCACCGCCCAGATCGGGCCGGCCCTCATATCGGCCGCCTCCGGAACAGGAGGTAGGCCCCCGCGAAGTACAGCGCCGAGAAGAGCAGGCCGTAGGCCGTGAGCTGGGCCAGCACCCCGAAGGACAGCGGACTCCACGCCTCCGCGTGCACCGCCTTCTCGGACAGATCGAACAGGGTGAGCTGGGGCAGCAGCACGGTGAGCGCCCGGTACACCGCCCGGGCGCCCCGGTCCGCCTCCGGATAGAGAAAGGAGATCATGTGGGTGATGGTCGAGGCCAGGGCGAAGAACACCACGCCGATGGTGATGGCCGCGTCCAGGCTCAGCAGCATCGAGAGCAGGAACCCCAGGCAGGCCAGGATCAGGAACATCACCATCTGCAGGTACACGTACTGCAGGAACAGGCCCCAGGGCAGGGCGCCCCCCATCCACAGCGTGCCCCCGATGTACACCGCCATCAGCAGCCCGAAGCAGAACGCCCCCGCCGCCATCACCCCGGCCAGCTTCCCGGCCAGGAAGGCGGCCCGGCCCACCGGGCGGGCCAGCAGCGGGTAGATGGTGCGCTGCTCGAACTCGCGGGGAAGCTGCCGGGCCGCCAGCACCAGCACGGTCAGGGCCGCCGCCCAGGTCATCACCCTCAGCGAGATCTCGCGGTAGAACTTGTTCAGCCCGTCCAGGTCGAAGAAGTTCAGCGACAGCACCACCGCGATCAGCCCCACCGCCACCAGCACGATGGCGTAGATCTCGCGCCGCCGCACGGCCTCGATGCGCACCGTGCGGGCCACCAGCAGCAGATGGCGCAGGCCGCTCATCCCGCCGCCGCCTCCGTCCCGCCCTGGACCAGGCGGATGAAATCGTCCTCCAGCGAGATCGACTTCGACACCGCCCGGCGCACCTCCCCGTCGGCCGAGCGGATGGCCTCCAGCACCTCGGTGTAGGCTTCGATCGAGTCCGTCTCCAGCGTCCACTGGTCCGCCCCGTCGCGCCGGGGGTCGCGGGTCCGCACCGGGTCCGGCCAGCCCGCCGGCTCGCCGGCCAGGCCCGCGAACGTCACCTCGTAGCGGTTGAGGGGGCGGATCAGGTCCGACACCGGCGCGTCGCGCACGATCCGGCCCTGGTGGATCATCACCACCCGGTCGCACAGCGCCTCGACCTCGGTCAGCTCGTGGGAGCTGAAGAAGATCGTCTTCCCCGCCTTCCGCGCCGCCTGGAGCACCGTGCGCAGGCCCGCCCGGCCCAGGGGGTCGAGCCCCGACGACAGCTCGTCCAGAATCAGCAGGTCGGGATCGGCCAGCAGGGCCTGGGCGATGCCCAGCCGCTGCTGCATGCCCTTCGAGAACGTGCGCAGCAGCCGCTCCCCGCACCCGGCCAGGCCCACCTGTTCGAGCAGCGCGGGGGCCTTGGCCCGCACCTCCGCCGCCCCCATCCCGCTCAGCCCGCCATACAGCTCCAGCAGCTCCCGGGCCTTCATGAACGGATAGTACAGCGCCACCTCGGGCAGGTACCCGATCCGGCGGCGGCTCTCCGCGTCGCCCGGGGTGCGGCCGTAGACCTTCACCGACCCCGACTCCGGGAACACGAAGCCCATCAGGGCCTTGATCGTGGTCGACTTCCCCGCCCCGTTGGCCCCGATGAACCCCACGCACTCGCCCTCGTCCACCCGGAACGACACCCCGCGCACCGCCGCCGTGCGCTTCGCGCCGCGGCCATAGGACACCACCAGGTCGGACACGTCAATCGGACTCGGGGCCATGCGGGTGCTCCAGGTTCACAGGGACAACTGCGAATACATTCTCAGGTCGGATCGGCTCCGTCAAGATCAGCCCACCACCGGCGCATCCGGGATCCGGGTCCGGGCCAGGACGAGGGCGGAGCCGGCCAGGCAGGCCAGGGCGAGCAGATACCATGCCAGGGAGACCGGGCCGGTGTCCGCGAACAGGGAGGCATAGGTGAACCCCAGGTCCGGCGGATCGGCCAGCGAGGACGTCACCACCACGAACGCGTTGTAGCCGGCGTGGCAGATCACGGCCGGCCACACCGAATGGGCCCGCCAGCACAGCACGCTCAGCCAGAGGCCCAGGATGAACGTCGTCACCATGTGATGCGGGTCGATATGGGCCAGGCCGAACAGCAGGTTCACCACCAGGAACACGGGGAGCGGCCGCCAGCGGCGGAGCAGGCGGGTCTGGAGGTAGCCGCGGAAGAACAGCTCCTCGGCGAACCCCACGAACAGCCCGAAGGTGAGGATGCCGTAGAGAAGACTGGGGCCGCGGAAGGCGGACTGCACGGCCAAGACCTCGAGCAGGCCCGGCGACGGGGCATGGAAGAACAGGGCCAGCACCAGCATGCCCAGGGTGCCCGTGGCCATGGTGCCCACGAGGCAGGGGACCATCATCCGCCAGGGCAGGCGGGGACGGACCAGGCCCAGGCGCTCGCGCCAGGGCCGCGGGGAGATCAGCG
Source organism: PVC group bacterium (assembly GCA_003566475.1). GTDB lineage: Bacteria > Verrucomicrobiota > Kiritimatiellia > SS1-B-03-39 > PXDE01 > PXDE01. Next base: position 9,028 of record PXDE01000545.1, read on the forward strand.
CCGCGCCGCCCGCGAGGAGGATCATCGCGCCATGGCTGAAGAGCACCAGCGTGGCCATGCCCCAGGGCGTGGAGCCGATTTCAAGGTCGATCGCCTGGCCGCGCACCAGTCTGGGCGCCGACAGAACCACGAACCCGAACGCGCTCATGGCGACCACCGCCACCGGCGCGAGCAGGGTGGTCAGCACCACCGTCCAGATCCGGGGCTTCGGCGGCACCGGCTCGCCCGGCACCATTCCGGCGGCCGGAGGGGCGTCCCAGGGGGCGGGCAGGGGCGGAGGACCGGCCCCGGCCCCCGGCGTGGCCGATGCCTGCGGCGGCAAGGGCCAGGGCGCCATCGTCTCGTCCTGCCTGGGCTCCGTTTCCATCCGGAGATCATAGGCCATGTCGCCCGAGCCTCCAACCTTGCGCTCAGCCGGAACCATGCAGCGGAACCGCGAGTGGGCCCCGCGCGGCTCCCCGCCGCAACCCATTGGACCACAGAGGTCGCGGAGGGTACGGAGGTTCGCAGAGGGGGGTGAAGAGGAAGGGAACTGCCGCGTGCTTCCGCTTCGCGGAAAACGCGGGCCGAGCCGAATGAACGCCCAGTCGGCGCCGAACCCCGCCGTAGCTCCCACTTCCAAGTGGGGGTCTGCGCAGGATCGGGGCCCTATGACCCCGGAAGACGCCCAGTCGGAGCCGGACGCCACCGTAGCTCCCACTTCCAAGTGGGAGTTTCCGCACGCTCGCGGACCTGCGCCCCCAGAGACGCCCAATCGGAATTGGGCGCTACGTCCCTGCGGCCCCCCCCTTCCACGCGGAAGGTTCCGCACGTCCGTTGAACGCGAACGCACCACCTGCGCAGGCGCGTGCCATGCGCCCCATCGTTCGCGTCCCCGGAAGGTCGGCCAGGAATGGCCGACCTACTCCGTGCCTCGGCCGTCGGCGCCGGTCCACGCCCATTTTGAGACGCCGATCCGATGTCCCGAGGACAACCGCATGGTGCCGGCCTAGGGCTGGGGGACTCCGGCATGGAGTTCCAGGCCCAGTGCGTGGACCACCTTGAGCACGGTGTCGAATCCAGGAGTACGATCCCCGGACAGGGCCTTGTAGAGGCTCTCCCGCGAAAGGCCGGCATCCCGGGCGACCTGGGCCATGCCCTTGGCCCGGGCGATGTCACCCAGGGCCTTGGCCACCAGAGTGGCGTCGCCGTTCGCTTCGGCCATGCAGGCCTCCAGATAGGCGGCCATCTCCTCGGCGGTGCGAAGGTGCTCGGCCGCATCGTAGCGAGTGGTTGTGGTTCGACTCATACCTGTTCTCCTAGAGGTTATTCGCCAGACGGATGGCCCTTCGGATGTCCGTACTCTGGGTTCGCTTACTTCCGCCGGCCAACAGGATGACGGTGACTTGACCGCGTCTGCTCTGAGACACCAACGCACGCTGTCCCCCTCAAACCACGGCTGGCCAACGGGATGTCCCTACGTGGCACGGCGCTTCCAGCCCGTGCCCGAGCGAGGTCGGATCCCGGATGGACCATGGTCGGCGGAAGCGCTGTTCATGGACGGATCGGGACCACACCTCGCTCGGCTCCGGGCTAGAAGCCCGGGCCACGGAGGGACCGGCCTGCATCCCGCATCCCGCATCACGCATCGCGTATCCCGCATCACGCCCGCCGTCTCTCCCCTCATCCGGCTGAACCCCTCGGTCTTGCGGATCTCCACCATGGCCGCCAAATGTAGCCCGCTGGATACAGCAAGGCAAGTGCCGCTCACTCCTCAATCCGCCTTGACCCCTGGTACAGGCCCTTCCGCGCTGGGGCCGGGGAAGGCATGCTTGACATCGAATCCATCATCCATCATCTTGATGGCATGATCAAAACTCAGATCCAGCTCCCGGACGACCTATATCACGACCTGAAGCGGCTGGCGGGGGAGAAGGAGTGGTCCCTGGCCGAGACGATGCGGCGGAGCGCCGAGGACTTTCTGGCGCGATATCCCCGGGCCCCCGAAACGCCCCGGTCGGATTGGTCGCCCCCGTCTTCGGGTCGGGTCGGCTGGAAGGGGCTGACGGCCAGTCAGCTTCGGGAACAGGCGATGGCGGACATGGAGCCGAGGCCCTGATTCCCACGCCATGCTTTCCCTGGACACCAACCTGCTGCTCTATGCTTACAGTGAGGCCGCGCCGGAACACCCGGCGGCCAGATCGTTTCTCCGTTCCTTGGCCGGGGAGGAAAAGGTGGCTCTGAGCGAGTTCGTGCTGGTGGAGTTCTATGGCCTGCTCAGGAACCCCGCCGTTCTGGAGCGTCCGCTTCGTCCCGCTCAGGCGGTGAAGGTCGTCCATGCCTACCGCTCGCACCCCGTATGGCAGGTGGTGGGGTTCCCCGCCGATTCTCCGGCCCTCCACGAGGATCTCTGGACGCGGGCGGCGAACCCCCGGATCTCACGCCGGGCCATCTACGACGCCCGGACCGCGCTCACCCTCCGGGCCTTCGGCGTCAAGGAGTTCGCCACCGCCAATCCCAAGGACTTCGAGGGGTTCGGCTTCGACCGGGTATGGAATCCGCTTGCGGAAGACGCCTGAAGGGTGCGGAGGGAAGGCGTTCTGATCGCCAGGACCCGAAATCCGGCTTTGTCCCGGCCCAGGAAAGGGGTAGATTACCGTCATGCCACAGGCCCACCGCCATCTCCCGGCCGGGCACGTCGGCTCCTCGATTCCGCGCCGTCACGGAGACGCGCTTCCGCCGCGTCCTGGACGGGAATCTCTGGGGAGTGCTTTGAAGGCCCTTCTGCACGCCGACTGGCGAAGGTCATGGTCCGGCCGGGGATGTAAACTGGGATTGGCGGTGATCGCGGCTGCGACGATGGCCCCGGCCGAGGCGGCCGATGGTGGCCAGGCCCATCGGACGGCTTGGCCTCTTGAGGTCGTGCTCTCCGATGGTTCTGCGTTTCCGGCAACGGACATGCGCCGTCGCGGGCCGTTCTACTACGTGACCCTTGAGAACGGGTACGCGTACATTCCCATGGATCTGGTCGGCAGGCCGCGGCCGTTCTTCCTTGATGACGAGGTGCGGCGAGATAGGCAGCCCCCTCCTCCGTTCAGCCATATCTGGGAGAATCCATTGCGCCCTCCGGAGGATCCCGTCGAAGCGTCCCGCATGCGGATCGTCCGCATCGCTTTCCTGGCCGCCCAAACATCCCATGGGTTCCGCTACCAATGGAGGATAGGTGGCGATGCGCTCACCCCTTCGGATGACGGGCGGCGCATTCCTCCCGACCGGGTTCTGAACACGCGGGCGCCCTGGCCCGAGCCCGGCCCCAACGACACGTTTCACAGATTCCGGACGCTTTGGATGGAGAAGGATCCCTCCCACTTGGAGGAAGCGTTGACACTGGTGGAGTCGGCTGGCCCTGATGACCGACTCGCCGCCGCCTACGCGGTGCTGCTGAGCCTGGAGGCGCTCGGGCGCCTCGATGTCATCTCGGCCTGGGAGGCCCATGCTCGCGCGACCGGATCGCTCGCCGTGCCATCTGGTCTCGACGACGATGACGTCCGCTTTGTCCCTGTCATGGTTCCGCCCCACCGCAAGGAAGCCGATGCCGCGGTCCTTGCCGATCTCCTGCGGTGGAGAGTCAGAATGCACCGTGGGGCGTCGGTGTACGATGCCCTGGCCGGCGTCCCCTCGGACACGCTTGGGCTCATGGCGGAGCTGGCCATGAGATCCGCAGGCGAGCGGCACCCCGATTCGACGGATCTTGCGCTATACCTCGTCGAGCATCGGCACGAGATCCCCGCCCAGGTGACCAGCCGCACCTGTCATCTGGCGGGCATGGCGATTACCCGAGTCTATTCCGGCGAACGGGCCCTGGCGCTGTTTCTCGCATCGGCGTCCCCTGAACGCCAGGCGGGCGCAGGCCGGATGGCGGCGTTGGAGCGGGCGTCGGATGCCCTCACCTATGCCTGCAACATCCTTCTGCAATCGCGGGGCCCCGGTAGGGTGGTGCACCTCCGGCGCGATGCGATCGCGGAGATCACCCGACGGGTGCCGCTGGTGCGGGAGGAGTTCACCGCTCTCGAAGGGCCCGGGATTCCCATGGTTTCGGCCTCTCAGCACGTGATGAACATGGGCTACTGGCGTCTGCTCTCGGAAAGGCGCCTGAGGAAGGAACTGGAAGAGGATCTGGTCCATGTCGTGGATTCGGGGTATCACGCCGAGAGCACGGGCCGGGCGCTGGTCATGCACTGCGGCCTGCTGATCAGCATGAATCGATTCACGGAAGCAAGGGCCCTTCTGACCGAGATTCGAGACGATGGGCGTGGCGGGAACGAAGCCAGGTCGTGGGTTCCGCACCTGGAGCGGCGGCTTCAGGGCCGGGGCGCGCGACCGCCCCCTGCAATGGACTAGAGAGGACTGGGCATGAGATTTCCCGTGTTGGCGTCTTCTGTGTCCGCTCTGGTGCTGGCCTTTGGGACGGCCGGGTCGACCCGGACCTTCGGGCGGTGGCTCGATGTCGTGGTCGAGGTCAGGGACGATTCCGGCGCGCCGGTGGAGGGCGCGTGGGTGCGGCTCGGGTTTCCTTGGCACCTTGCAGTGGACCAGATCGCGCGGGTGGAGCACACCGACCAGAAGGGTAGGGTGCACATCCGGGAGCGAATCGGGGTGGGCGAGGACCTCTGGGTCTCGGTGAACAAGGACGGTCACGAGAACCAGAACTTCCACGTGGTTATGGCGGAGGCGAAGGAGGCGGGGTGGGACGAGGCGGAACCCCTCGTGGTCCAAGCGGTTCTCCATCGAATCCAGCCCCCCCGGCCTGGTTACCGTCGGGTTCTTCGGGAGCAGAGGATTCCGGTGAACCGCCCGGCACGGGGATTCGACCTGATGGTCTCGGACTGGGTCGCTCCGTACGGGAAAGGCGAGTCGGAGCACCTGCGGATTCGCTTGGAGCATAGGCCCGACGTCGAGTCCGAGTCCCGGCTGAGGCTGGTGATGGCGTCGGGAGACCCGGACGGCGGGATGGCCCGTTCGCGGGACCGGATACACCAAAGCGAGAGGCTGGGCCACCGGACGGTGTACCGTCCCCGTCCGGCCCCGCTCCAGATGGCCCCCGAGGACGGTTACGTGCCCGCCCTGCGATGGGGCGGGGATTGGGACGGCGGGGAAATACCCCAGGGGCTTGCCGTCCCGCAGTACCTGAAGGTTCCGGCGCCCCTCATGGAGGACCAGCGAACTGGAGAGGCGCGGTTCGGCTGGGTGGCGGATGTGCCGAACCCCGCAAGTGACGGCCATATCAGGTACCGGTACCTTCCGCTGGGAAGGACGTGGGGGCACGGGGTTCTGGACTGGTCCTATTTCCTGGGGCTGCCGTCGGATCGGCGGGTGCGCCCGGACGGGGACCGGAACCTGCATGGCGTCTCGCGCGCTGCGGCGGCCCTGCTGGCCGGGACCAAGGCGCCAGTGACGCGGGACATTTCCGACCGGGAACCGGGGCGTGTGGCCGGCGCCTTCGGACTGCTGGAGGAGACGGAGCCCCACCTGCGGACGCACGGCGTGCGGATCCTGGTCTGGGAGATCCGGCGATCGGGCATCGAAGACCCGCGCTCGGACTTCACGGAACAGATGCTCCGGGCTCTTGGGCATGGGGAATGGTATGTCCGGAACCTGGCCACCCGGGTCCTGGCCCTGAGCGCCGGGACGCGCTCCGATGCGCTTCACGCGGCGCTGGGCCACGAGGATCCCCGGGTCCGCAGGCACGCGGCGGAGGCGGCGGGCCTGCATGGAGACGAGAAGGCGGTGCCCCGCCTGATTGAACTGCTGAAGGACGACCACCCCCCCTGCGCCTGGCATGCGGCCCTCGCGCTGGGCCGGATCGGGCATCCGGACGCGTCCGATGGCCTGGTGGCGACACTTGGCCATGGCCACCCGGGGGTGCGCGGGTTCGCGGCCGAGGCGCTGGGGCGGCTGGGATCGCCGACGGCCGTCCGGCATCTGCTGGAGGCGGCCGACGATCCGGACGACGGGGTCCGCCGCCGTTCCGTATGGGCCATGGGGGAGCTGGGGGGAGAAGCCGCCCTGGCGCGTGTCCACCAGGCCCTCGAAGACCCGTGTCTCGATGTTCGCCTGGCCGCGTTGGTGGCGCTGAGGAAGATCGGAAACGCCGAGACGCTGGACCGAATTGAGGAGCTGGCCGAACAGGAAGGGCCCGCGATGCTTCGCCTGCGCGCGTTCACCCGTGCGCGGGCCGCGATCCGGATTCGGATCTGGGAGGAGGAGTAGGATGCCCCCCATGCACGGCCATTTCCCCCCGTCCCCCTGTCCGTCCTCCCGTGGCCATCTGCACCCGTCCGCAGGTACTGTGACGAGGGGCGGGGTGTCCACGAAGGGGCGAACATGGGGGATCGCCTGGCGCATGGCCCTGGGCGGCCTGGCGGTCGGCCTTGGTTCCGCCCGTGCGGACTTCCAGGGGCTTGGTCATGTTGAGGGCTACGCGTCGTCCCGCGCCCTGTTTGTTTCCGCGAACGGACAGGTAGTGGTCGGTGAAGTCTCCAGGAGGTTTGGCGGAGGGCTCTTTCGCTGGACGGCCGAGGCGGGGATGGTCCTGCTTTCCCCGCCCGAGGGGAAGATGAATCCAGGGGAGAACCACCTGCTGGTCTATCGGATGGAACTGGCCGGTGTCTCGGCCACAGGCGACGTGGTGGTTGGAACGGCGAACCGGCGGCGTGGGCGTCGGGTATTCCGGTGGACGGCCTCCGAGGGCATGCACTGGCTTCCCGGAACTTCTGATGAGGTGATTTCCGCTGCGGCGGGGATTTCTCTGGACGGGAGGGTGGTCGCGGGAAGTCGGGAGTCGGAGGTGGGATGGACGCCGTTCCGATGGACGGACGATCAGGGCATGGAAGGGCTTCCGGGAGAGGGCGAGAGGCCATGGCGAGGGGGTGCGGTCTTCCTGTCTCCGGACGGCAGAACGGTCTTTCTTCAGGAGGCGGGGGGCATGATGGCCCGATGGGTGGAAGGCACGGGCGTCGAGCCCATGGCGGGCGAGGACTTCCGGCAGCGCGGGACGGTGCGGGGTTCTTCGGCGGACGGACGGATCGCGGTCGGCTGGCTGGTGCACCCCGACGCCCAGCCTACGCAGGCCGCGATCTGGTCAGGCCGGGCCAGGGCCGAAGTCCTGAAGGATGCCGAGGGCGCTGCCGTGAGGCCGGGAGCGCGGAACTGGAAGATGGGCGTGACGGCGACGGGGAGCCGGCTGGTCGGAAGCCTTGCCGGCCCCGAAGACCGCCCCGTCGCCTTCATCTGGGATCGCGACCGCGGCGCGCGTCCTCTCGCCGAAGTCCTTCAGGAGAACGGGATCGAGACCCCCGGCTGGACGCTGACCGCCGCGTCGTCCATCTCTTCGGACGGGACCGTGGTGGTCGGCACGGGGACAAATCCGCAAGGCGAGGAAGATGCCTGGCGGGCGGTGATCGGCGCCCCTCCGGCCCGGCCGCCACCCTGACGCGCGGAGGGCAGGGTCGGATGTGGGGACAGGATATGCTGGGGTGCAACTGGATGGTGACTCCGAACTCGGTGGTGCGAATGAAATCGATGATGACCTGGCTGGACCTAAGCGCGGTTCCGGAGGGTGAATGAGATGCAGCACAAGGTGTATATGCTCGTCGCATGGGTGGGGATGGGCTGAGGAAACGCGACCCTTTGGGCCGCCATCGGGTCGTGGATCGCTGCCAATGGGTGTTCCTGGAGGAGTGGTCTTGGCGGACGAACCAGGCTTGCTGCGACCCCTCCGGGGTCGGACGGTAAGTTGAACGGATTCCGGGGGTAAGCGGAGCGACACCCCCGGATCTCGTGCCCCAGAATGGGACCGACCCCAGAGGGGTCGCAGAAGTGCCAGTCAGTGTCAACGGCCAAGCTTATAAGGTAATTCGCGTCCGTTCGCACGACTATCCCCGAGAACGTTGCCCTGCCCGCGCAAAATCGCCTCCACCCGATCTCCCCCTCTGCGAACCTCCGTAACCTCTGCGACCTCTGTGGTCCAATGGGTTGCGGTGGGGAGTCGCGCTGGGTCCATGCGCGGTTCAGAAACGTCCGAGGCAGCTCAGTCCTCCCCCGGCTCCGGACCGGACCACGGATCCACCGGAGTAAGGCCGGGGAAGGCGGATTGGACGGCCGGCTCGGAGGCGGCCTCGTAGAGGAGCTTGAGGTTGGGGCCGGCGTCCATGGTGAGGTAGACAGGCAGGCCGTCCTCGCGGAGGCGGCGGACCTCGTGGATCAGGCGCACGCTCTCCGGCCGCCAGTAGACCACCGCCGGGTCGGCCGCGAGCATGGTGGCGTGCATGGTCAGGGCGCTGGCCTCGGCCACCCGGCCCAGGTGATGGACATCCTGGGCCGCGATGGCGCTGCGGATCTCGCGCAGATGACCCTCCACCGCCGCCGGCCAGGCCGCGTAGAGGGGCGAGGTGGCCACGGTGTGGTTCATGGCCTCGCGCGAGCCGACGGCCTTTGGGCCGGTGTCGGCCAGGAGCAGGCCGATCCGCAGCTCGGGCCACCGGGCCTCCAACGGCTCGCCGTGCGAATCGAGCCCGTCGTCGCGCGTCCCCGCCCGCCAGGCCACGAACCCCCGCCACAGGCTCCGGCAGGCGCTGCCGCTGCCCTGCCGGGCCAGCACCGACAGCGCGGCCCGGGGCAGCCGCCACCCGAAAGCCCGGTCCAGGGCCAGGACAAGCGCGGCGAACCCGCTGGCCGAGGAGGCCAGCCCCGCCGCCGTGGGGATGGTGTTCTCCGTGGCCACGGCCAGAGGCGGACGGCCCGGGGCCGCCTCGTCCACGAACGCCCACAGACGCTTCGCGAAGCCGGAAGCGGGATCGACCGGCTCGCCCCCCAGCGCGAGGGAATCCTGCGCGGCAGGTTCGACCGATGTGGTCGTGCCCAGCGTTCCCAGCGACAGCGACAGGCTGCCGGTTCGGGGCAGGTTCAGCCGCGCCTCGCGCTTCCCCCAGTACTTGACCAGCGCGATGTTGGCCGGGGCGAACGCGGTGGCGGCGCGGGCCTCGGCGCACGAGCGCCCGGCCAGAGCGGAGGCGAGACTAGGCGATGCGCTCACGTTTCACTCCTTCGGTTCCTGGCCGCACGGGCAGAACGGTTCCTGGAAGCGGCCCGGTGAGCGCGGCCCCCAGGCCGAGGGCACAGTCGCCCAGGCCCGACCCGCTGATCTTGGCCCCCAGCAGACCCGGCATCCGGCGCAGGGCGGTGAGGATGGCCTCCAACTCCGGGGTGTTCACGCCCAGGGCGTCGAGATGGCCCTGGTAGGCGTCCATGGCCTGGCCCACGGCGGCCCAGTTGCCGGCTTCGGCGGTGGCGATGGCGGTGCGGGTGACCTCCCCCATGGCCGGGAACAGATTGCGCAGGGCGGGGATCGTCTCGAGCTGGGCATCGACCTTGCGGATCACCTCCGGGGTCGGCGTCTTGTAGCCGCAGTAGACCAGAGCCATCTCGGGCAGCCCGGCGGACAGCCGACGGGGCTCGCCATCCTCCAGGGCCACCAGACCGCCGAACACACTGGCCGCCGCGTCCGCGCCCGAGCCGGTCCCTTGCACCTCGCGGATCACCTCGCGGGTGGCTCGGAACAGGGCGAGGCGGTTGTCCAGAGATTGGACGGTTTGGTCCAGGGGTTGGACGGATTCGTCCCACCTTCGCTGCGCTTCGGCGGGCAAGCTCAGACCTTGGACGGCGGCGAGGGTGGCCACGGTGACCGCCGCCGAGGAGCCGAGGCCGACGGTGTCGGGCATGTCGGACTCGAACCGGAGGTCGAGGCCGCCTTCGGGCACGCCGACCTTGCGCAGGCCGACCAGGGCGAACCGGAACGCCGGGTGGTCGTCGAGTCCGGGCCACGGGCCTTCGTGGGTCTGACCCTCGCGGCGCAGGGACACCCGGCCGTCCTGGCGCGGGGTGGCGGTGACGGTGAGCCGGAGGTCGGTGGAGGCGACCAGCGCGGGCTGCCCGTGCAGGACGGCGTGCTCGCCCATCACCATGAAGCTCCCCGGGGCGGAGGCCCGGATCGGGTTCACGGGGCGCCGGTCTCCCGGATGTCCAGCACCCGCTTGTCCGCCGACCACACCGCGACCGCCTGCCTGTCCTGCCGGAGGAAGGTGACCCTCCCGTCGGACTCGGTGTTGCCGGTGGGCCAGAAGCTCCGGCCCTGGGAGTCGCGGAGGATCTCCTGAACGCGCAGCGGGGTGATGGGGTCAGGATGGGTGATCTCGAAGCCGACCACCTGACGCCCCCGGAACCAGAGCCGGGTGACCACGCCATTCTTTTCCAGGGTCTGCTCGCCGACCTCGACCCCCTCCAGCATCCGCACGCCGCCCGACACCAGCCGTCCGTACAGGCGCAGCAGGGCGCGGGTGTCGGTCTCGCCCAGCCGGGCCTGGGAGGTCAGCGGACCGGCCAGCAGGGCCGCGAGGGCCAGGGCGGTGCGAAGCAGTGTCTGAGCACGGGCCATGTCGTGGTTCTCCAGGCCGCGAGAGTATGCGGATGGGTGGAGGGAGGCAAGGTTGGGGCGGGAAGCGATTTTGGATTTCGGATTGTGGATTGTGGATTGGGTGTGGGCGGAGCCGTCGCCCTTCGCTATCGCTATCGATTCGGTCGCCGGCTGAACTCAACGCCCTGTAGCGGCCGCTCGACCGAGTCCGCGAGGGAGAGCGGCTTTCGCCCAGCGTGTCCGATCTCTGTCCCGCGTCGTCCCCTCCCACATCCCCCGCCCACCCCGCCGCCGCTGAAGCGGCGACGAAAGCTTCCGCGTGAACGCGGAACTCTGACAACGAGAGCCTTCGCTTGGCCTCTCAGAGCAGGAATGCGCTCACAGGAATGAACCCGCATCCCACATCCCAGACCCCACACCGGCCCTCACGGACCACCGATCGCTGATTACCGATCACCGCCCCGCCCCCTTAGCCTCGACCCCCGTGCCGGTGCCTTTCACCTCAATCACCCGCCATCCTCGGCGGGCGGCGAGGGCGGGGATGGGGTCGGACGGGCCGAGGGTCCAGAGCATGCCGCCGGCGGAGCCCCGCACCGCCCCGGCGCCGCAGATCTTGGCCGCGCCACCGGCGGATTCGATCTCGCAGACCAGGGCCTGCACGGGTTCGGGGACCACGCCGATCTGGCAGAGCAGGCGGTGATTGCGCCGGACGGCGCGGATGAGGCGCTCCTCCTCGTCTCCGGCGAACGCGGCCTCGATCTCGGCGGCGACGGCGCCGAAGGACGCCCAGGCGCCGCGGTCGAGGCCGTGCCGGGCACGGACAGCTTCGACACATTCGCCAGTGGGGCTGTCGGGTCGGCCGGTGTCCACCAGCCGCAACCCGCGGTTGGGCGGGGAGCGGCGCGATTCGACCTCGCCATTGCGGAATCGGAGGAGTCCGCCGCGCACCACGGCCGCGACGTCGGCCCCGCTGGGTCGACCGTGCTGCAGGCGCTCGACCGCGAGGGTGAGCGGGATGAGTCGGTCGGGGTCGGTGGGGGCCTTGCGGGCGGCAAGAATGGCCGCGATCACGGCGGCGGCGACGGCGGCCGAGGAACCCATGCCCGCCCCCAGCGGAAGGTCGGACTCGATCTGGAGCCGCAGGGGGTCGCCCCCGGCCAGGGCGCAGGCGTAGGCGAGCAGGGTGACCGGATGGGGGGCCACTTCGCCGATGGGCCGGAGGCCGGCCATGAACTCGGCATGGGCGGTCTCCAGCTCGCGGCGTCGGCGGTCGAGATCGGCGACGCCGCCGAGTCGGGCCACCGGGGTTCCGGGGAGTTCAAGGGTCCAGGTGGGGGCGGGCTCGGCCCGGACGCGCACCCGGAGATCCACCGCCAGCAGCACCGCCGGCTCGCCATAGACCACCGCATGCTCGCCGCTCAGGATGAGCTTGCCCGGCGCGGAGGCGGTGGCGGGGGCGGTTGGAGGTGCAGGGCGCATGGGGAAAGGGGGCAGGGGTCAGTGAGGGCCGCTGGGCCGTTGGGGCCAGCCGGATGAGGAGTGAGACAGCAGTGCCGATGCGGGCTGTGGGATGTGCGATGTGGGTTCTAGGAAA
>PXDE01000068.1 GCA_003566475.1 PVC group bacterium
CAATCCCCGCGGCGCAGCCGCGCCGCGCCCCCCCTCCCCTCGACTCCCCTCCGATCCTAGCCTATCCTTTCCCCATGCGTTTCCTACGAATCCTCTCCGCTGTCGTGCTCGCCCCGTCTCTGACCTATTCCGAGGTCGTCCACGAGTCCGTCATTCCCAACGCCCTCAACCACACCTGGCCGCACGAGCATGTCTCGTTCGACCTGCCGGTGGACAAGGCCGCCCAGGTGCAGTCAGTCGAGGTGCAGGGGCGGCGCAGCCCGGCCCAGCTCGAACCGGTGCTGGGCGGGCGGGGCCGGATCTGGACCACGGTGCGGATCGAGCGGGACGACGATTCGACCTCGCCCCCCGTGCGGTTCCACTCCGAAGCCGTCGAGCCGGGGATCCGTCTGACCGAGACCGACGATGAGCTCCACATCGCCAATGGTGTCCACGAGCTGCGCATTCGGCGGTATCCCGACACCGCGGTCACCTGGGCCGAGGTTCCGCACTGGCTGGCCGGCATCCGGCTCGACGGGGCCGACCCGTGGACCGGCGAGGCGGCCTTCCGGTTTCCCGAGGACCACCCCCTGCGCGAGGCCCGGCTCACCGCCCGCACCGAGATCCTGGCCGCGGGCCCCGTGCACGTGGATGTGCGGGTGACCCTGGCCGACGAGCCGATGAAGGGACTGGACCCCGGGGTCGGGCTCCGGATGGATCCGGGCAAGCGGAGCCACCTGTTCGAGCCCAACCTGATTCCCCGCATCCCGCTCCCGCCGCACGAGGTGATCTACGAGGCGGTGATCCGGGTGGTGGCCGGGGATCCCTGGATCGACGTCACCGAGCGCTACCACTTCCCCACGCCCGAGGGCATGCGGGTGCCGTGGCAGGAGATGACCTGGGGGCGCGAGGGGCTGGCGCTCGACACCGTGCTCTGGACGCGATGGTTCGAATACGACCGGTTCGGGGGCAACGACCGGCTCCTGACCTTCCCCCTGCGTCCGCGGGAGGAGCAGAAGGGACGGCCGTTCTCCCAGCTCCGGCCGCGCTGGCATCAGGGCGGCGGGGGAGGGCAGGAGACCTTCGCCACCCGGGGCGGGGCCCGCCCCGGCCGCGACGCCTCAGAGGAGGAGCGCGAGGCCTACGACGCCGACGCCCCGGCCATCGGGATGGTGGCCGCGTTCGCCAGCAAGTGGGTCAACCCCGGCCCCCAGACCATCGCCGTGGACGCCGAGGCGGAGGAGTTCATCCGGTTCCGGCTTCCCCTGGCCGACGGCAATCCCCGGGTCACCGGGATTCCCTGGGGGCACCGCGGCTACGGGCTGGTGATGGCCCCGCGCGGGGCGGTGGATGATACCGGCCGCATGAACAGCCTGGTCCGTCGCCACACCGACTGGACCCTGACCGCCCAGATCAACGCCTACATCCTGGAGTGGGAGCGCGACCCGGACCTGGCCGGGCCGCATATTCTGCTCGCCCGCGACGAGCTGACCCAGCTCCGGGCGGCGGCGGAGGGGGAGGGCGATGCCCACCTGGTCGAGGCGCTGGCGGAGTCGCGGAGGAATCTGGAGGCGCTGGAGGCGCGGAAGGAGGAACTGGAGGCGGCCGTCCGCGAGGCCGAAGGCGAGGCGCGTGAGGAACTGCGCCGCCAGCTTCGCGACGTCAACCGCAGCCTGGGTGGATCGGATCAGGATCTGCTCCGCATGGTGCTGCGGGGAACCCGTCGCCAGGTGGGCACGCCGCCCCACGGGCTGTTCCGGGGTCGGCGGTATCAGGACGACTTCCTGAACCCCACCCAGCAGGCCACCCGTCGCATGTCCACCTACGCGCTGATCGACCTCTTCGCGGACGGCCGTCCAGTGGGCGGCGCGGCCGACGCGGCGGCCGGGTACATCTTCTCCGATCCCGACCACTGGCCGGGCTGGCACAACGGCTGGCACCCTGGGAATCCAAACTTCCACACCGACAAGTACATGGGGGCCATCTACGTGGCGGCGTCCATGCTCGACCACCCGCACGCCCGCCAGTGGCTCCAGTACGGATGGGAGAACTTCCTCGACGACATAAGTCGGGTGGTGGTCGAGCCTGATGGCACGGGCTGGGAATGTCCGGGCTACAGCGGGTACTCCCTCCGCCACCAGCTCGAGCTGGCCCAGGTGTTCATGAACACCGGCTTCGGCAACCCGGTGGCCGGGCATCCCCCCATGAAGGGCACCGGACGCTGGCACCGCAAGCTGCTGACCCCGCTCGATCCCCGACGGGGCTTCCGGCATGCCGCCCCCATCGGCGACACCCACCGCTGGCGATCCGGGCTAAACGACGGCTTTCGGCGCCTGGCCCGGTTCTTCCGCGAGGCGGATCCCGAGTTCGCGTCCGAAATGATGGGCACCTGGGCCATGCTCGAGTCCATGGGCTTCTCGGCAGGCTCGGGCGACTTCGTCAACGTGCTCTTCGACGCCGTCCGCCCCATCCCCCCCATGGCCCCGGAGGCCATGGACTGGTCGTCCGAGCCCTTCCACGGCTTCGGGGCCATCCTGCGCAACGGGTTCGGCACCGACGACGAGTCGTTCGTCAGCATCAAGGCCGGCCACCTGCGCGGGCACTACCACAACGACGAGAACAGCCATCACGTCTATCTGGCCAACCGGCCGGTGATGCTGGACTACAACTGCTCCTACAGCCCCCGGGGCGACCACGCCGCCCTCCACAATTCGTTCACCTTCGGCCGCGACGGCACGGTGCGGAACCATCAGCGGGGCGAGGATGTGGACGGCATGGAGCAGATTCACGACACCGCCCATGCCGCCGCCTTCGCCACCTCCGACGCGCTCGACGTGTTCGTGTCGGAACGGTCGGGCACCCGCCTTTCCCTGCGGCCCTGGAACCCGCTCGACGCCGAGTTCGCCCGGGGTTATCCCGGCCGCAGCGTGAACCGGATCGTGCACCGGCGGTTCACCGCGCTGGTGAAGCACCCCGAGGGGGCGCCCCTGCGCGACTACCTGGTGATCCTCGACGAGGTGGTGTCGGCCGAGCCCGCCCAGATCAACCTCCACCTCCTGGCCCGTTCCGCCGAGGTGGAGGCGGGGCGAACGCGGCTGGTCGGCCAGCTCGACACCGACGCCACCCTCTGGTTCTCCCAGCCCCTCGAGCCCGAGGTGCGGGGCTGGGGCTACCATGCCGAGGGCAGCTACCGACGCCGGGACGGCCTGGAGGATCTGAAGGTGCCCGAAGGCCACGAAGGCCCCTGGACGGCCGGCGAGTACCAGATCTGGCTGCGCGGCGCGGTGGACACGGAGCGGCCGCTGCTCACCGTCCTCCACGCCCGCCGCCGCGGCGAGCCCGAGCCGGCCGTGACCTTTGACGAGGATGGGCGGACCGTGCATGTGGCCAAGCCCGACTCGCCCGGGCGTGGTGGGGAACGAGGGGCGGACCGCGTGGCGGTCCTGGGCGCGGACACGCTCCACCTCTCCACCGAGGGCGGCGTCTGGATCGAGCGCGACGGCCGGCGGATCGTGCTCCTGGCCCCCGACGAGATTCCGCCCCTGGGCGAGGTCGAGAACCGCCCGGTGCGGAGAATCGCCCGATGACCGATCCCGCCAAGCGCCAGTTCGACTTCTGGTACGCGGTCTCCCAGACCCGGGTCATCCGGATGCCCGAGCGCGGGCTCGAGACCTTCGGCAGCTCGGTGGTCAACTACCACCTCATCACCGAGAACATGGACGACGTGAACAGGGTGAAGGTGCGCGAAGGGATGATCGAGTCCTACAAGCCGGCCATCCTCACCCCGGACCAGATGCGCAAGCTGCTGCTGGAGGGGTTCGGGCAGAACGAGGCCTCGCGCTACGCGGAATGGCTTCAGGAGCACGGCGAGGATCTCACCATGCTCAAGTACGGGTTCGCGGTGCGCAAGCAGGAGCACCGCGAATACGAGATCGCCGAGGGGCTGGCCGTGGCCACCGACCGGGTGCAGGGCTGGCTCGAGGAGCGCAACGATCCGTCCGCCGCCCTGGCCGTGGGGGTCGAGGATCCCTGGGAGGTGTGCCTGCTCAAGGTGATGATGGACGTCATCCGCCGCTCCGCCCCCACCCATGTCCGCGAGCTGCGGAAGGATCCACAGGGCCATCGCCACACCGTCGAGGCCATGTTCCGCGAGGCCGCCGCCAACCCCGCCCGCATCCGGGAGCTGGGGAGCCAGCTCAAGGAGTTCGGCCTGTTCGAGGAATACCAGGACCGGTTTTTCGCGCTGGTGAGAAGCCGGGGGTAGGCCTGCGGCGGGATGGGGATTGGGGATTGGGGGATGTGCGATGTGGGATGTGGGTCAGTCCCTCCGTGGCCCGGGCTTCTAGCCCGGAGCCGAGCGAGATATGGTTCCGGTCCGTCCATGAACAGCGCTTTCACCGACCATGGTCGATTCGGGATCCGACCTCGCTCGGGCACGGGCTGGAAGCGCCGTGCCACGTCAGGACATCCCGTTGGCCAGCAGTGGTTTGAGGGGGACAGCGTGCGTTGGTGTCTCAGAGCAGAACGTCCAGCACCAGGCACCAAGCACCCACGCCACGTAAGGCATTGCGCCTGCCGCCGACTCATGGGCGTCATCAAACCTTCCCGCAGACGCATCATGGCCATTCGACACCTCTCCGCCTCCTTTCTTCTTCTAGCCATCGCCGCCTCGGCCCGGGGATTGCCGACCCGCGACCTGGGGGGGGCGACGGCTTCCGCCGTGGGCCAGGCCACCATGCGCTACCGTCGCGTGTTCCGGCTCTACGAGGCGTCGCTGTTCCTGACCGATCCCAACCATGCTTCCCGGGTCCTTGACCCGGACGTGCCCAAGCGGCTCGAGGTGACCTATCTTCGCGATCTCGATCTGGCCCGGGTCAACGCGGCGGGGCGCGATTTCCTGCGGGATCGGCTCAACGCCGACACCTTCGCGGCCATCGCCGAGGACCTGCGCCGCATGGAGGCGGCTTTCCCCGAGACGCTGCGGGATGGGGATGTCTGCGCCCTGATCTACCTGCCCGGCCAGGGGCTAACTCTGGAATACAACGGCACGGCCAAGGTCAACATCGCTTCCCCCGCCTTCGCGGCGGCCTATCTGTCGATCTGGCTGGGCGACCCCTCGGTGAGCCCCGCCTTCACCCGGGAGCTGCTTGGACGGTAGCCCCCCCGCGCCACGCAGGGCGAAGCCCGCGCAGCGGGCCGGGAGGGCGAATCCCGCCACGGGCGGGATGAGCCGCGAGCGAGGGAAGGCCATGATCCGTTCCTGGCTAGTGCCCGGCTCGTTTCAGGAACCCGGGCATGACTGCTCCTCGCTCCGGCTC
>PXDE01000521.1 GCA_003566475.1 PVC group bacterium
CGCCGGCTGGCCGCCGTCCTGCTGGACGGGGGCGAGCCGTTCTACCGGTGCGCGGGCGGGCCCTGGGCCTACCGGCTGAGCGCCCCCGCCGCCGACCACTACTTCCTGATCCGCGAGGGCGACGCCGCCGAGGCCCGCTTCGAGCGCCTGCCCTACGCCTACCCGTCGGCCGAGGACGTGCTCACCGGCGACCCCGTGGACCTCGCCGCTCCCATCCCCGTGCCCAAGGACAGCGGCCGCTGGATCCGCGCCGCCCGGCCCTGATCCGTCCCCCGCGTTGACACCCGGCGGGCGAACGCCAAGGATGGCGGCATGGATCCTTCCCCCGCTCGGCCGGGGCCACCTCATCGGCACCAACGTCCCCGGCGCGGTCGGGGAGTACCGCTGGGAGCGCGAGGGGCGCATCATCCGCTGTCCCTGGCATGGCTGGGAGTTCGACGTGGCCACCGGCGAGTCGGTGTTCAATCCCCACGCCATCGGCGTGGAGACCTTCCCCGTGCGGGTGGAGGAGGCCGGCGACCCCGCCGCCGTCCTTCCCGACGAGCCCCGCCTGGCCACCTTCCCGGTCACCGTGACCGACGGCATGGTGGTGGTGACGGTCTGACCGCGTGCTCGGGGACACCACCTCAAGTGGCCATGGACAAAGCGCGAGTCCCCGAAAGGATAAGGGCGAATGGCGGCGGCCCCAGTAGTTCGCTGGTCCCGCAGGGCGCATGCGTGTCAACCAAACGCGGCGTGTGCCCTCCCACTGAATCGCCCCGTCAGGGCTCTTTGCAACATTAGACGCTGATTTCCAGGGCTTTCGCCCTGGGCTTATCTGAGTCGCCCCTTCGGGGCTCTGTATCGATCCACCTGTCCGCTTCGCCCGCAAGCCCCGGGCCCGCGCGAGGCCACGAGCGCCTGGGATCAGCAAACTGGATTTTCAGCGCCTCTGTCGGTAGGGTGTGGTCATGAAAGCGTTCACAGCCGTGGTCGAACGATGTCCGGACACGGGCCACTTCGTGGGCTATGTACCAGGCTTCCCCGGCGCCCATGCCCAGGCGGAAACACTGGAGGAGCTTCGCGAGAACCTCCGGGAGGTTCTGGCCATGCTTCGCGCGACCTGTCCCCGATTCTACTGCGCCAGATCCTGAAGGACATCGAGGTCACTCCAGACGAGTTCCTCCGCAACCTCTAGGGATCCCCTCCTTACCTGTCTCTTTTTTACGCGAGGCTTCGACCCCTTCACCCACACCTGCCCCTCCCCAAGCCCCAGCCTCCTCCTCCGCCCATGCCCCCTAACCCGGGGGAAGCCTCGCGCGGCGAATCGCTTTGACGAAACCCAAAAGCCGCGCCTAAATGGGTGGCTGTTGTCTCACCCCCGCATCAGGAGTGCCTGCCA
This sequence comes from PVC group bacterium, assembly GCA_003566475.1. Taxonomy (GTDB): domain Bacteria; phylum Verrucomicrobiota; class Kiritimatiellia; order SS1-B-03-39; family PXDE01; genus PXDE01. The sequence goes on from PXDE01000521.1 coordinate 1,382, forward strand.
TGACCGCCGCCCTGCCCAAGATCGGTATCCGCCCCACCATCGATGGTCGCCGCGAGGGGGTGCGGGAATCGCTGGAGGACCAGACCATGGCCCTGGCCCAGGCGGTGGCCCGGCTGTTCTCGGAGTCCCTGCGGCACGGCACCGGCGATCCGGTGGAATGTGTGATCGCCGACACCTGCATCGGCGGGGTGGCCGAGGCCGCCGCCTGCGCCGAGAAATTCGCCCGCGAGGGCGTGGGGGTGTCGGTGACGGTGACGCCCTGCTGGTGCTACGGGTCGGAGACCATGGACATGAACCCGCTCATCCCCAAGGCGGTATGGGGCTACAACGGCACCGAGCGCCCGGGGGCGGTGTATCTGGCGGCGGTGCTGGCCGGGCACGCCCAGAAGGGGCTGCCCGCGTTCGGGATCTACGGGCGCGACGTGCAGGACGCGGGGGATCCCACCATCCCCGACGACGTCCAGGAGAAGCTGCTCCGGTTCGCCCGGGCCGCCCTCGCCGCCGCCACCATGCGGGGCCGGGCCTACCTGGCCATGGGCGGAGTGTCCATGGGCATCGCGGGCTCCATCGTGGACCAGCCCCTGTTCGAGGACTATTTCGGCATGCGGGTGGAGACGGTGGACATGACCGAGTTCGTCCGCCGCATGGACCGGGGCATCTACGACCCCGAGGAGTTCAAGGCCGCCCTGGCCTGGACCCGCAAGCATTGCAAGCTGGGCAAGGACTGGAACCCGCCCAAGGGCCGCCGGTCCAAGAAGCGCCTGGAGGAGGAGTGGGAGATCTGCGTGAAGATGGCCCTCATCGCCCGCGACCTCATGGTCGGCAATCCCCGGCTGGCCGAGCTGGGCTACGGCGAGGAGGCCATGGGCCACCACGCCCTCGCCAGCGGGTTCCAGGGCCAGCGGGCCTGGACCGACCACCTCCCCAACGGCGACTTCCTGGAGGCCATCCTCACCTCGTCCTTCGACTGGAACGGCATCCGCCGGCCCTACATGGTGGCCACCGAGAACGACGCCCTCAACGGGGTGTCCATGCTGTTCGGACACCTGCTGACCCACACCGCCCAGATCTTCGCCGACGTCCGCACCTACTGGAGCCCGGCGGCGGTGAAGCGCGTCACCGGGACCAGGCTCACCGGCAAGGCGGCGGGCGGCATCCTCCACCTCATCAACTCCGGCCCGGCCGCCCTCGACGGGACCGGCGAGCAGAGCCGCAAGGGCAAGCCGGTGATGAAGCCCCACTGGGAGATCACCGAGGCCGAGGCGACCAGGTGCCTCAAGGCCACGAGCTGGCATCCGTCCATCACCGAGTACTTCCGCGGGGGCGGGTTCAGCACCCGGTTCACCACCAAGGGCAACATGCCGGTGACCATGTGCCGGCTGAACCTGGTGAAGGGGCTCGGGCCGGCGCTCCAGATCGCGGAGGGGTGGACCGTCTCTCTGCCGGAGAAGGTGCACAAGGTGCTCGACGAGCGGACCAACCCCACCTGGCCCACCACCTGGTTCGTGCCCAACCTCACCGGATCGGGCGCGTTCACCGACGTGTACAGCGTGATGAACCACTGGGGCGCGAACCACGGGGCCATCAGCTTCGGCCATATCGGCGCGGATCTGATCACCCTCGCCTCCATCCTGCGGATCCCGGTCTATATGCACAACGTGGACGCGGGGTCCATCTTCCGGCCCAACGCCTGGAACGCCTTCGGCACCCAGGACCGCGAAGGCGCCGACTTCCGCGCCTGCGCCACCTTCGGGCCGCTTTATGGGTAAGGGGGGCAGTGGTCAGTCGCCGTTTCTGAATCCCTTGATTCAGCCGGATAGGGGAGAGGCGGCGGGCGGGATGCGGGATGCGCGATGCGGGATACGTGATGCGGCCTTCTCGTGGCCCGCGGGGGGCCTCCCCCCGGGCCTCTGGGAGCCCTCGGGTGGTTCCGCGGGGCCGTCGGTCAGTTCTGGGGGCAGGGCACGGGGGCAGGCGCCCCCGTGCCACGTCGGGTTCATCCTGGTGGAGAGCCGTGGTGTGTGAAGAATAGCGCGCGGCGGTGTCTCAGAGCAGAGCCGTCGCGGCCACGTGCTCATCGCGCCTGCCGCGCCGTCCCCAATCCCCAATCCCCAATCGCCAATCCCTCTTGACCCCCTCCCGCCCCCGCCCCTAGGCTATGGCGCATGATGCTTCGCCGTCTTCCTTCTGGACTGTCCCTCCTGGTTCTGCTGTCCGCCTGCCTTCTGGGCGGCGGGTGCGCGAGTTCCCGGGTCTATGAGGAGTCGATCCAGCCCAGCCGGATGCGGATCTTCCCCCGGGCCCGGTACGACAATCCCACCGCCCAGCTCGCCCATGCCCAGGAGCAGTTCGTGGAGGGGAACAACCGGCGGGCGACCCGGGCCTTCCGGGCCCTCCTCAATCGCTGGCCCCGGTCGGAGGAGGTCCCGCACGCGCTGTACGGAGCGGCCATCAGCCTCGAGGAGCGGGGCAAGGGGTTCGATGCCTTCGACTACTACCAGCGTCTGATCGACGAGCGGGCGGGCTGGTTCGACTACGACAGGGTCATCGAGGCCCAGTTCCGGATCGCCCTCGACCTCTTCGAGGGGCGGTCTGAGCGCCGCCGGTTTCTGAGCGGCTACCGCTCCCTGGAGGATGTGGTGCCCCTGCTCGAGAAGGTGGCCCGCAACGCCCCCCAGTCCCCGGCGGCAGCCAAGGCCCAGTTCCATGCCGGCGAGGCCCGGCAGCTCATGAACGAGTTCGTGCTCGCCGCCGCCGCCTTCGAGCGGGTGCAGTTCCTCTATCCGGGTACGGTGTACGCCGAACGGGCCGCCTTCCGGGAGGCCGAGTCCAAATACCAGGCCGCCCGGTCCATCCAGCCCGACGAGCTGCAGTTCGACGCCGCCCGCGCCGCCTTCCAGACCTTTCTCGAAGCCTATCCCCAATCCGAGCTGCGCCCGCTGGCCGAGGGGTACATCGCGACCATCCGCGAGGAGCAGGCCCGCATCGCGTTCGACCGGGCCCGGTTCTACGAGCGGGTGGCCCGGGACCGCCGGGCCGCGCTGCTCTCCTACCAGTCGGTCGTCCAGCGCTACCCGGAGACCGGCGCCGCCAACGAGGCCCGGCGCCGGGTGGAAGCCCTGTCCCGGCCCGGCTAGGTGGCTTTCATGGACCGCCTCCTCCGAACCTTCGGCCTGGCCGCCGCCGTGGCCGCCCTCCCCCTGGCGGGCGGAGGCTGTGTCGGCTACCGCCTGGGCTCCTCGCTGCCGCCCGGGGTCCGCACCATCGCCGTCCCCACCCTGGTCAACGAAACCGATGAGCCGCTGATCGAGACTGAATGCACCCGGCAGGTGCTGGCCGCGCTGATCCGCGACGGGTCCCTGCGGGTGGTCCCCGAGGACGAGGCGGATGTCATCCTGCGCGGCACCCTCACCCGCCACCTGCTGACCCCGGTGGCCTTCGACGCCGAACGCACCACGGTGGCCGAGGAATACCGGATGACCCTGTTCGCCTCCCTTGAGGTGGTCCGGCGCGAGACCGGCGAACACGCGGCGCCCCCGGCCCGGGTGACCGGCCGGACCGACTTCCTGCTGACCGGCGACCTCACCAGCGCCAAGCGGGCCGCCCTCCCCCGGGCCGCCGAAGACCTCGCCCGCAACATGGTGGACCAGGTGGTCCGGGCCTGGCCGGTGGGGCCGGGGGAGTAGGCAGGGGTCTGTGGTCAGTCGCCGCCACTGAACCACTGGGTTCAGCCGGATGGGGGGAGAGACGGCGAGTGCGATGCGGGATCCGGGATCCGGGATACGCGATGCGGGATGTCTGTCCTTGGTCCTTAGTCCTTGGTCCTTAGTCCCCCACCTTAGTCCTCCCCATCTTCGTCCCTCCCCCGGGGCCTCCGGGATCC
>PXDE01000557.1 GCA_003566475.1 PVC group bacterium
ATGTTCGACAGCGCGCGAATCAGGCGCGAGGAGAACTCGGACGAGGGCAGGTCGGTCTGCAGAATCGGACAGTCGGTGCTCTCGGCGATCCTGCGGAAATCCTCGGTCGGCCCCAGACCGTGCGTGAAGATCACGCAGGGAATGTCGCGTTTGAAGATCTCCTCGATCGTTTCGGTCTGGTTCTCGCTCGCAAGCTTCCTGATGAAGGCCGTCTCACCGCGACCGAAGATCTGGATCCGGTCGAACCCGAACTTGTCGTAGAATCCCCCGAGCGCGAGCCCCGGGCGGTTGAGGTCCGGAATCCGTATCTCGTTCGACAGCCCCGGGCGGCCCCCGATGCAAACGAGATCAAGCGCATTGTGTTCCTTCAGATCGAGGCCCAGCAGGTCGAGGACCGTAAACTCCTTCATCCTGTACTGATCAGCCCGACTTGTGATCGGTGACCTTCTCCCGTTCCTTGCGAACTTTGTGGTCAAGCTTGTCGATCAAGGTGTTGATGCCCTCGTGCAGATCGAAGCTGTGCACCTTGATCACGGACTGGTGTCCCCACTTCAGATGAAGCTTCGCCTCGGCCTCGAACTCGGGATTCTCCTTCGTGAGCGTGAAGTCAAGGTCGACGATATAGTCTCTGGCGAATTCGAGCTTCTCCAGCTTCGCCTCGATGAACTCCTTCGTCTCGTCTTTCACGTCGAAATGGACACCCTTGATATCAAGCTTCATGCTTCCTCCTATCGTTTGTACGACGACGAAATATCGAGCTCGTTCCGGTACTTCGCAACGGTCCGCCGGGCGATCCGGATCCCCCGCGACGCCAGCGTATCAGCGATGCGCTGATCCGAGAGATGCTCGTCACCCGTCTCCTGCTCCAGAATCTCCTTGATGACCTGCTTCACACCCTCCTTGGAGAATCGCGACCCGCTCGACCCGGCTCCGGAAGGGCTCGGACCGGCCCGCGCCCAGCACCGCCGCGTAGAGGAGGGCGATCCCAAGCACGATCCGAGTCAGGGTGCGGCGCAGCGCCACGCCCAGCGGAAGCGGAGGCGGCTCTTTGGGCGCCTTGCGGCCTCGGGATCCCGACGACCGGGCCATAGCGGTCAGCCCCCGGCCAGCTCGCGCGAGCGGGTTGCCGCCCGGACCACGGCGTCGCGGATGGCCGCGTGCACGCGGTGATCATCCAGCACCCGGATCGCCGCCTCCGTGGTGCCGCCCCTCGAGGTCACCTTGGCCCGAAGCTCGGCGGGGTCGAGCCCGGTCTCCGCCGCCAGGCAGGCCGCGCCTTCCACGGTGGCCAGGGCCAGACGGCGGGCGACGTCCGGCTCCAGCCCCAGGCGGTCGGCCGCCTCCAGCATCGCCTCCAGCAGGTAGAACACATAGGCGGGGCCGCTGCCGCTGAGGGCGGTCACCGCGTCCAGATCGGCCTCCTCCACCGTCTCCACCACGCCGAGGCCTTCCAGGATGGACTGGGCCGCCGAGGTCTGGGCCTCGGACACGCCTTCGCCGACCGCCATCGCGCTCGCCCCCTTGCCCACCAGCGCGGGCGTGTTGGGCATCACGCGGATCAGCGGAACCTCCCGGCCCAGCCAGGCGGTGATCCGACGCATCGGAATCCCGGCCGCGATGCTCATCACCAGCGTGCCCTCCGCGAGCGCCTCCCCGAGCGGCGGCACCACCTCGGGCATCACCTGCGGCTTCACGGCCAGAATCAGCATGTCCGCGTCGGCGGCCTCGGCCCGGTTGTCATCGGACCCATCCACCCCATAGGTTGAGGCCAGGTGCGACCGCCGGATGGGATCCGGCTCGGCCACCCGGATCCGGTCCGCCGCCCACCCCCCGCGGACCATCCCCTTGATCATCGCCTCGGCCATGTTGCCGCCGCCGATGAAGACCGCGCGGAGGTTGGTTAAGCTTGAGTCAGCCATGGATGGTGGAGGGGTCAGGGGTCAGTCGCCGCCGCGGAATCCCTTGGTTCAGCCGGATGAGGGGCGAGACGGCTGGCACGCGGCGGGATACGCGATGCGCGATGCGGGATGCGGGATGTGGGCTCTGGGAAACCGCAGATTGACCCTACTACGCTCCGCAGCGGAGCTACGGAGGGCAAGCTGACGAGGCACGATTGACGAAGTGAAGCCGCCGCATTCCGTTTCGGGACCCAATCCCCAGCCCCCAATCCCCCCCACCCGCGCCCGAAGGGCGCCCCCGTGGCCCGAGCACCTTGCCCGGAGCCGAGCGAGGTCTGGTCCCGACCCGGCCTTGGGAAGCGCTCCCGCCAGCCACGGTCGGTTCGGGATCGTGCCCCGCACAGGCACGGGCTGGAAGCACCGTGCCACGTCGGGGCCATCCGGTTGGCAAACAGAGGTTTGTTGGACATAGCGGTGTGTGGTCTTACAGAGCAGTACTTGACCGAGTCAGGAAAAGAGCGTCGCGCAGGCGGGAATGGTTGCCAAGCGTTTCTTGGCGGTTCACGTCCAAGACTGGGCCTGGCCGCAGGTCCGTCTGCTCTGAGACGCACTCCCGCAGGTCCGCAGGCAAGACGTTGGTCCGCGCAAGCATACGATCGGATGAGCGCCGCCCCAGTAGTCCGCTGTTCCCGCCCTGCGGGACGGACCGCGCATGGGACGATCCTGCTCGGTGGAAGGGAAGCCGTTGTCGAATCTTCCGCCGCCCAGGCGCCGCACATGCGCCCTCGTCCCGCCCTGCGGGAACAGCGAGGTACTGGCCACATCCCACATCGCATTTCGCAAATCCCACATCGGCGCGGCTGTCTCACCCCCCATCCGGCTGGCCCAACGTGCCAGCGGCCGCGACTGATCACCGATCACTGGCCACCGGCCTCCACTGCTTCCCCTTCCGCTCGCCGAACACCAGCGACCCCACGCGGACCAGCGTGGCGCCTTCCTCGATGGCCAGCTCGAAGTCGCCGCTCATGCCCATGGACAGTTCGGGCAGCGGCCAGCGGGCTTCGGCCTGAACCGCGTCGCGGAGTTCGCGGAGGGCGCGGAAGAAGCCGCGTGTCCGGCCGGGGTTTGGCGATAGCGGGGGGATGGTCATGAGGCCATCGATCTGGAGGTTCATGAACCCGGTGGACGCCTCGAGGGTCGGCGCGACGTCCTCGGGACGCATGCCGAACTTGGATGCCTCCCCGGCCACATTCACCTGCAGCAGCACGGGCAGGGTCCGCCCCGCGTCCCCGGCGGCGACGTCGAGCTTGCCCAGCAGGTCCCGCGAGTCCGCGGAATGGATCCGGTCGAACCGCGAGGCGGCCAGACCCGCCTTGTTGCTCTGAAGATGTCCGACCAGGTGCCAGTGCAGGCGGCCGGGGCAGCGGGGCATCTTGAGCAGCGCCTCCTGCACCCGATTCTCGCCGACCACCGCCACCCCCGCCTCCGCCGCCTCGGCCACCGCCTCCGGGGGCTGGGCCTTCGACACCGCGACCAGCGTCACCTCCGCCGGGTCGCGCCCGGCCCGGCCGCAGGCCGTCGCGATGCGCTCCCGCACCTCCTGCACCCGCTCGGCAATGGTCGCTGGATGGCTCATAGGACCGAACGATATGGGAATTCGGCAGGAAGGGGAAGCGTCGGGCGCATTCGACGTCCGGCCTTCCGCGGTCTTTCCGCACCCCGCCTCGCGGATTGCGGATCCCGCATCGCCAGCCGTCGCTCCCCTCATCCGGCTGCACCCGGCGGTTCAGCGGCCGTCACTGCTCTGACACACACTCCCTCAGCTCCGTAGGCAAGCCGCTGGTCATCAAGAGCATACGTCCGAATGGAGACGGCCCCCGTAGTCCGCTGTTCCCGCCCTGCGGGACGGACCGCGCGTGAAACGAGCCTGCCTAGGCGGAAGAGAAGCCATGGTCGAGCCTTCCTCTGGCCAGGCACCGGACATGCGCCCTCGTCCCGCCCTGCGGGAACAGCGAGGTACTGGCATGCATCCCGCATCGCGGATCCCGCATCCCGCATCGCGCTTGCCGTCTCACCCATCATCCGGCTGGACCCCGCGGTCCAGCGGCGGGAACTGACCACTTAACACTGAACACTGAACCATGGCCCCTCATCGCCGCCCATGGTAGAAACAGACCCATGCCACCGGCTGATCCAACCGATTCCGCGCCCCGCCGACCCAACGTCGTCCTGGTCTTCGGGGACGAATGGCGGGCCCAGGCCACGGGATACGCGGGCGATCCCAATGTGCGGACGCCGCGGCTGGACCGGCTGGCCGGGGAGAGCCTGAACCTGACCGAGGCGGTGGCGGGCTGCCCGGTGTGCTGCCCCTACCGGGCCAGCCTGATGACCGGTCAGTACCCCCTCACCCATGGCGTGGTCATCAACGACGTGCCCATCCGGCCCGACGCCCCGTCCATCCCCCGCGCCCTCGGCCCCCACGGGTACGAGTCGGCCTGGATCGGCAAGTGGCACCTCTACGGCAGTCCGGAAGGCCGCAACGAGCGGCGACGGGATCCGGTGCCGCGTGCGCATCAGCTCGGCTTCGACCGGTTCATGGCCGGCGAATGCTCGCACGACTACGGGAATTCGCACTACTCGGTGAACGACGACCCCACCCTCCGCATCTGGGAGGGCTACGACGCCTTCGCCCAGACCGACACCGCCTGCGACTGGCTGAAGCGGCCAGAGCGCAAGGACCGCCCGTTCTTCCTCGGCCTGTCCTGGGGACCGCCGCATATGCCGCTGCAGACTGCGCCGCCCGAGTACCGGCAGCGGTTCTGGCCGGAGGACATGCGGCTCCGACCCAATGTGCCCGAAGCCTTCGCGGAGGCGGCCCGGCGCGACCTGGCCGGCCTCAGCGCCCACATCGCGGCTCTCGACGACGCCCTGGGCCGGGTGCTCGACACCCTGGAGGCGGCGGACCTGGCCGAGGACACCATCCTCATCTTCACCAGCGACCACGGGAGCCAGCACCACAGCCAGGGACTCAATTTCAAGCTGTTCCCGTTCGACGAATCGGTTCGGGTGCCCTTTCTGCTCCGGTGGCCGCGCCGGTTCGGACGGGAGGCGCGGGAGCTGCCGGTCCCCATCGACGCGCCCGACATCCTGCCCACGCTGGCCGGACTCTGTGGCCTGCCCCCGCCCCCCGAGGCCGAAGGGCGCGACTGGTCGCCGGCGCTGCGGGCCGAGGCCAAGGTGCGGGAGGATGACGCCGCCCTGCTCATGGTGGCGGCCCGGTTCACCGCTCTGCGCTGGCACGATTTCCCCGAGTATCGGGGACTGCGCACGGCCCGGCACACCTACG
>PXDE01000551.1 GCA_003566475.1 PVC group bacterium
CAATCCCCAATCCACAATCCCCAATCCCCAATCCACAATCCCCAATCCACAATCCACAATCCACAATCCACAATCCACAATTGACTCCCCCCCCTCCGTAGCCTATTCTCGCCCGTTTTCCTGTTCCCCGAGGTGACCCATGTCCATGCACGCCAGCCTGAAGGCCGCCAACAAGATCCGCGTCAAGCGCAACGTCCTCAAGCGTTTCGAGCGCATCGACCTGCTCAAGAAGCGGGGCGAGTACAAGGACGGGGACCGGGCCCTCGGCCTGCGCAAGACCAAGCCCGAAGAATAGCCGGTTGCGCCTGCAGCGTTTTCTGGCCGCGGCCGGCCTCGGCTCGCGGCGTTCCTGCGAGGGGCTGATCACCGCCGGCCGGGTGGCCATCGACGGCCACACCGTGACCGAGCTGGGCACGCAGGTCGACCCCGACACCCAGAAGGTGGCGGTGGACGGCAGGCCGGTGTCCCTCCAGGCGCCGGTCTTCCTCGCCTACTACAAGCCCCGGGGCGTGATCTGCACCGCGAACGATCCCGAGGGACGGCCCACCGTCCTGGATCTCCTCCCTCCGACCATGGGCCGGCTGTTCACCGTGGGGCGGCTGGACGTGGAGAGCGAGGGGCTGCTGCTGGTGACGAATCAGGGCGAATTCGCCCACCGCGTCTCCCATCCCCGCCACGGTCTGGAGAAGGTCTACCACGTCTTCACGCCCAGGATTTTCGCGGGCACCTCCTGGCGGGTGCTGCTGAAGGGCGTGGAGTCCGAAGGCGAGCTGCTGCAAGTCCGCTACGTCCGGCCCAAGGGGCGCACGCCCGACGGGTACCGGTACGAGATCGTGCTCGGCGAGGGCCGCAACCGACACATCCGGCGCATGTTCGAGATCCTCGACCACCCTGTCCGCCGCCTCATCCGGGTGGCTATCGGCCCGCTGGAGCTGGAAACCCTTCGGCCCGGCACCTGGCGAGACCTGGGCCCGGAGGAGATCGAGGAACTCCTCGCCGCCGCCGTCCCCCGGCGACGGTCTCCTCCGCTGTCAGCTGCCAGACCGGGCCGAGGAAAGGAACCGCGAATGGACGCCCAACCCACCCCGCCCTTCGGGCACCCCCGTGAGGGGCGTTGCCCAACGGGGCTCACGCCCTCCGGGGGAGGGGATGAACGCGAATCGGAGGGGGGGGCGTAGCCGAGATCGCCGCGAGTAGCCGCGGCCGCCTAGGCTGTGGATGCCAGAGCGGACGACGACGGCTAGGCGATCGCAGCAGAGCTTCACAGAGTGAAAAGGGACGAACCGCACCTGGCCACGGAATCCGCTGGACGAATCCGTCCCGTGCGGTAGCCTGTGGTGTTCCCGAATCGGATCGGACGGAGAGGTGCCAGAGTGGACGATTGGGCTCGGCTGGAAACCGAGTGTACCTTCACCGGTACCGAGGGTTCGAATCCCTCCCTCTCCGCCATGCCTCACCAGGTGATCAGCACCCCGCCCTGAATCCCGATGCCGTCGAGTTCGATGTCCTGGGTGCGGGTGTCCACGTCGAGAAACCGGTAGATGGCGTCGGCAAACAGCCGGGCCTGGGGACGGATGGCCACGTCGACCCCGAGGCTCCCGTAGAACCCCGTCTCGCTCCGCGCCCCGGCCCCGCTCACGCTGGCGAAGGTCAGACCCCCGCCCGCCGTGACGTTGGCCAGGTCCGAGACGGGAAGGATGAGCGAAAGGCCGACGTCCCAGGGGGTCACCCGGACCCGCTCCTCGCCCGCCGTGACCCGGCCGAAGGCGGTGCCGCGCAGTTCCAGATTCACCCCGGACACCATCTCGATGGAGAGCCGGCCGCCCGCGCCCCCGGTGGACCCGCCGTCGGACGTGTTCCAGTAGGCGCCGAAGATGCCCCATCCATGGTAGATGTGGTCTGGAGCGGCCGCGCCCAGCCGGACCTCCTGCGCGCCCGCCACCGCCAGCGTCCCCAGCCAGATCGTCGCCGCCATCGCCCATGCTGCCTTCATACCGTCCTCCCGTTGGGGTTGTACGTCATCATGGACGCCGGGGAGGCCACGGGTATTCACCGGCGGAGCAAGGGGGTCGGGGTCAGTGAAGGCCGCTGGACCGTTGGGTTCAGCCGGAGCAGGGGGTGAGACCCTGGCCGATGTGGGACGTGCGATGTGGGATGTGGGGAGCGGGCTTGCAGGGTCGGCTTTGCCCAACGTCCTGTGGCGGCCGCTCGACCGAGTCTGCGAGGGAGAGCGGCTTCCGTGAGGGTGTCTCAGAGCAAATGTCGAACTCCGATTGTCGAAGGAAGGCGCTCGCTGTGATGAACCCACGCTATGGGGGAGGGGCGGCCGCGCGAGCCTCGCGCCCCCGTGGCCCGGGCTTCCAGCCCGGAGCCGAGCGAGGTCGATCCCGATCCGGCATGAGGAGCGCTTCCTCCATCCATGGTCGTTCCGGGATGCGGCCTCGCACAGGCACGGGCTGGAAGCGCCGTGCCACGTCGGGGACATCGTGCTGACAGGTGACGGTTTGCGGTGGGCGACGGGCTTGGGGCTACTGAGCAGATCCGGATCGAAGGTTGCCAGACCGGCACGTGGCATAGGAGGATGCGGGGGAACGGAGCTGAAACCCGAACGGATCAGGAGCGGAACCATGAAGAAGCCGGCAAGATGGTGCGGAACTGCGGTCGTTGTAATGGCTGGGTTGCTGGGAAGTGCCATGGGTGAGGAGCCCGCCCCGGCGCCGCCCGGCGGACAGGTGCGGATCGGAATCGGCATCGGCGGGGGAGGGCGGGTCGATGCGGCGCCGGCCGGCCCCATGTCGGCCTGGGCGGGCAACTGGCGTCTGGTCACGTTCGGCGAAGGGGAGGGCGCCCAGGCGGTGGCCGAGGGGCTCGAGGTGACCTTCGTGCTGGCGGCGGACGGCACGGTGTCCGGACGCGCGGCCTGCAACCGGTATGGCGGACAGGCCGAGGCCGTGGCCGATGTCGAAGGCGGGCTCCGGTTCGGACCGCTGTTCGGAACCCGGATGGCCTGCCCCGAACCGGCCATGTCCACCGAGCGCCAGTTCCTGGACACCATGGGTCAGGTGGCTTCGGCGGCCCGCGAGGACGACACGCTCCGCCTGCGCGACGCCGAAGGCGCCGTGCTCCTGGTCTTCCGCGCCCGTTAGGCTTGTATCCGCCTCCGCCTCGCGGTACGCAAGGGGCTTTCCCGCCCCCCAAGAGGAGTTCGCCGATGACTGCCGCCGCCCTGCCCGCCGTGTCCGCCACCCTTGCCCATCTGGCCGATCCGGCGTTCCGCGTGGTCTCCGAACGGTATGAGGGATTCCAGGCCGGGGGTGGCGGCAAGGTGGCCAAGCCGGCCGTACGCGCCGAGCATGCCGAGGCCAGCGTTGCCGACGGGAAACTCCGGCTCCGCCTGGACCATCCGGGAAGGCCCGAGGGGCACTGGGGACAGTTCCGGGACTTTCCCCGGACCACGCTCATCGAAGGGACCTCCGAGGTGCTCGGCCTGCCCCGGGACTGGACCGGGTATGCGTGCCTCCGGGCGACCGTCCGGGCCGACGAGGCGCCGGTGACCGTCGATCTGACGGTGGTCGGGGCCCGCGGCAGGCTGACCGAGGCCAGAACCCTCACGCCAGGCCAGACCGAGACGTGGGCGGTGGGGCTGGACGACGTCCCCCTGGTCCAGGGCAACCTGCCCGCCCGCGAGCCCACCGGCGTCCGGTTCGCCTTCCAGTACGAGGCCGAAGGCCCCCCCCGAGCGGTGACCGTCGAGTCGCTGACCCTGGAGCCGGGCCCGGTGGCGCCGTGCGTGGACCGGTTCGGCCAGCGGAGAAGCGCGGACTGGCCGGGCAAGGCCCGCGGCGTCGACGACCTCCGGCACGCCCTGCAGGAGGAGCGGGGATCCCTCCCTCATGTGCCCCCCGTTCCCGACCGGAGCCGGTTCGGAGGCTGGACCGGCGGACCCCGGTTCGAGGCCACCGGATTCTTCCGGGTGGTTCAGGATGACAATGGGCGCTGGTGGTATGCCGATCCCGAAGGCCATCCCTTCCTTTCCTTCGGCTGCACCGGGGTTCGGCCTCACGAGCCGACCCGCCTGACCGGTCGCGCCGGCGTGTTCGAGGACCCGCCGCCCGCCGAGGACGATCCGGAGTTCGGCTCCAACCTCGCCCGGTTCTACCAGCGCAACGTGATCGAGAAGCACGGGAGCCTCGAGGCCTGGCGCGATCACGTGCTGGCCCGGTTCCGGGCCTGGGGCTACAACACCATCGCCAACTGGTCGCATCCCGTCATGCTCGACCAGCGGCAGGTGCCGCATGTGCAGACCATCGAGACCAAGCAGCCGGCCGAGTGCCAGCTCCGGGCCTCGTTCTACGATGTCTTCGATCCGCGCTGGGTGTCCGCCATGGAACGGATCTGCGCCGACACCCTCGGCCCCGAGCGCGACAATCCCTGGATGCTGGGCATCTTCGTGGACAACGAGAAGCCCTGGCGAGGCATGCGGCTCCTCGAGGCCGGCCCGGACGCCGCCCTCCGCGACGAATGGCTGGCCCTGGTCCGGAAACGGCACGACAGCCTGGAGTCGTTCAACCGCGAGGCGGGCACCACCTGCGCCGACTGGAACGACGTCCGTCGGCTCCGCGAGGATGATCTGACCGGCCCCGGAGCGGCCGGCCTGAGCGAAGCCCTGGAGGACCATTACACCGAGGCCTATTTCCGGATCATCCGGGACATGGTGAAGCGCCACGCGCCCAACCATCTCTACCTGGGCTGCCGGTACGTGAGCGGCATGCCGAGGGAGAACCTCATCGCCATCGCCGGCAAGTACGTGGATGTGCTGAGCGTCAACTGCTACTCCCTGGTCCCCGAGCGCGACCGGTTCGACGCCTGGCATGCCGTCTCCGGAGGCCGCCCCATCCAGATCGGCGAGCACCAGCTCCCCCAGTGCGGCCCCCGGCAGGCCCCGCCGCTCTATCCCTCGTTCTCCGCCGAGGAGCGCCGGAAGTACTACCCCGCCTATGACCGCGAGGTGGCCTCCTGGCCCTATGGGATCGGGTCGCACTGGTTCCAGCACTGCGACCAGCCGCTCACCGGCCGCGCCCGCGACGGCGAGAACCAGACCATCGGCATCGTGGACATCACCGACCGCCCCCACCCCGAGATGGTCGAGGCTGTCCGCGAGATCGCCGACAACATGTACGCCTGGCACGCCGCCGCCACCTAGCCGGCCTTCGCCCGGTCCGCCCGCAGGCCGCGCGTG